>NZ_JBTVVN010000017.1:0-76233 GCF_054819755.1 Clostridium sp. DL1XJH146 | reverse complement strand
CCTTTGTGGCTCGTTTTTTCATTAAAAAAATAAAAAACTGAGGCTATCTCAGTTTTCTATTCTGAGACAGCCCCTTTTTAAATAATATAACCACATAGTTAAATTATTGACAATCATAGAATAATGGTAGTATTATATGAATGTGGACAACCTGTCTACATTTGGCATTATTAAATATTAAGGGGGATTTTGTAATGGGATTATTATACGAAGTACCAAGTTTAAATGCTTGGGCAATAGGAATTTTTGTTATGTTTACTTTAATGGCTTTTAATGAATTTGGTCGCTCAACAAAATGGGGAGGAATTACACTTTTTTTAATCGTACCTATAGTGCTTACAATTTTTGTTTGGCCAACAACAGCAGCTCCGGGAAATGAATATGGAACAGGAACTTGGTTTAATTGGGTGAAAACGTATTCCGCGCTTGCTGGATGTCTTGGCTTTATGGCAATTAGATATATTCCTGGTGCAGTTAAAAAGAAATGGGTATTATTTTTTCCACCACTTATATTGGGATTAAATATACTTGAAGCGGCTGTTCGTGACTTTCAATGTTTTTCATATGGAGCGTGGGATGGAGCTCTTGTAGATAATCTTTGGGTAATGTCAGGACCATGGAATATTATGAATGGGATTGCAGGAATACTGAATGTAATTGTCATTTGTGGTTGGGCTGGCATATTTATTTCTAAAGATAAAACAAAAGATATGATATGGCCTGATATGATATGGCCATGGATTATAGCTTATGATTTATGGAACTTTGCTTATACATACAATTGTATAGCAGATCATTCATTCTATTGTGGATTAATATTGTTATTATCTTGTACTATACCAGCCTTCTTTATCAAAAAAGGAGCATGGTTACAGCATCGTGCACAGACTCTTGGATTATGGATTATGTTTGTTATGACAGTACCTTCATTTGCAGATCGTATAGCACCTGTGCCTACAACTCATAACCCAAAAGCATTTATGTTTTTAAGTTCTATGGCTTTAATTGCAAATGTTGCCCTAGTAGTTTATCAGTTCGCTAAGATTCGTAAAAATAAATTAAATGTTTTAAAAGATGAAATTTATACTGATACAAATACTTATAAGAAAGTAGTTGCAGAAAATTAATAAATTTACTAATATTGATATGAAAAAAGCTAGGTCATTGTAAAATGAACTAGCTTTTTAATATATACTGAGAAAAAAACTAATTAATAATTTGACAAAATTATATGTAGCTGCTGTAGAACTTATTATGATACCATGAATATTAACTTAGCTTTGTGCATAAAAAGATATTGAATTCAAAATATATTAATTAAGAATATTTACTAGGAAATAGATAACTCATGTTATACATATTTTAACTATAGAGTGAAAAAATAAAAGAGCCTATTGACAAATTCGTAGAAAGGTGATAACATTTTTAAATGAATGACAACGCAATCATATTTAAAATTATAGTTTTATAAATTAATGAAATGAATTAAAAAATGGAGGAGATACATTTGGAAGAAATAAATAATTCAAAATTAGAAAATGAAAATAAGGTATTTTATGGAGATAATACATTAGTTAATTCAGCGATTTGGCGAGATTATAATGATTATGTACAATTGAATAGTAAAAATAAGCAAGAATTAGATGGATTTGATCCAAAATATAAAGATATTGTGGATTATATTTTAAGCATAACTCATGAAATATGGGAAGAAAAAGGTATAGGAGTGATTTATGATACTTATTCAAATGAGGTTCAATTGCATCTTAGTTCACAAACTATGGCTGGTATAAAAGGAGTTATAAGTGGAACACTTGAAACTTTACATGCTTTTCCTGATAGAAAGCTTATTGGACAAAATGTTGTATGGGCTGAACATTATGGGGGAGCCTTACTTTCTTCTCATAGAATACTATCAACTGGTACAAATTTAGGTGATAGCAGTTTTGGAGCAGCTACTGGTAAAAAAGTAAATTACAGAACAGTAGTGGATTGTGCTATTTATAAAAATAGAATATTCGAGGAATGGCTTGTTAGAGATAATCTTTGGATTGCTGAACAACTAGGATTTGATGTACATAAACTTGCAAAAAAAATGGCAATAGAAAGTCAAAAGCAAGAATCATTACTTCAAGATAGTTTTGGGATACCAGAATCAATGGAAGGTCAGTTCTTTCCAGAAATCTATAAGGCTAAGAATGAAGGCGTAGGAGAAATGATAATTGAAATGATAAGCCGCATATGGGGACGCAAATATATAAATGAAGTTAAGAAATATTATTGTGATGATGCAGTAAATCATTTTATATGTAATAGAGAATTAAATGGACATGATGATATACAAGGAATGTTAATAAGCTTGTTTGCATCTTTTCCAAATGCTGCAGTTGTAGTCGACAGGGTTTCTCTTAACAAAAGAGATGAAGAGAATATATGGGATGTTGCTGCTAGATGGAGAATAAAGGGTATACACGAAGGAATTGGATATTTTGGACAACCATCTGGCAATAAAGTTGAATTCATGGGGATAAATCATTATACAGTAATTGATAATAAAATAAAAGAAGAGTGGATGACCTTTGATGGATTAGATGTACTTCGTCAAATTTATAAAGGGATTGAAGATGAGTTTGATTCTAAAGAAGAGTAATATTTAGTTAATCTTCTAAAAATATGGAGGCACATTTTATGGCTAAAGGTATTGCAGTTATTCTTGCTATTATTTCTGGTATTTGTGCAGGCTTACAACCGCCAATTAATGCAGGCTTAGGGAAGGTTGTAAATACTAAGAATGCAACATTAGTAAGTATAAGCGTAAGTTTTTTAATAATTCTAAGTGTTGTTCTAGTAAGTGGTAATGTTAAAGATGTTACAAAAGCTGGGAGTATATCTCCAATATATTGGATTGGTGGTATATTAGGAGTTACTATGGTATTAATTTCTGTGGAAATAATTCCAATATTAGGTGCAACAGCCACATATTCATTGATTGTTACATTTCAATTAATAGTAGGAGCAATTATAAATCAATTTGGGTTATTTGGGCTAACGAAGTCACCAATAACTTTAACTCAACTTATGGGTATGGGATTACTACTTTTAGGAATGAAGTTAATATTAAATTAATTCATATGGACACTAAGAAAATCTATAATTAAATAATTGGCAGGGAATAAATAGTATTCTCTGCTGTTTTTAGAGATACACTAAAACTTTAGTTGCTTAGTTCTGAGGTGTTTTATGAGGATGGATAATAATTTAAATAATATGGGGAAGGGAGCATATATGGGGGAATATATTTTAAATAAGAAAAAGAAAAGTGAAATTAGCGAAAGAGCTAAGAGATTAAATACAGAATGTAATTTTGTAGATATACACAATCATATGATGTTTGAATTTGCTATTCGTCAAGCGTTAGGAGAAAAGGATATTTTTGATACACATTATGCACCTATTTTAAAACAGGGTGGCATTAATGTAATAGGAACTAGTGTAGGTGCAAACTCACCTTGTCTTTGTAACTTAACTGATAATCTAGAGTTTGGTTGTTTCGAACAGATAGACATGCTGCGTAATGAAGAAAAAATTAGTAAAACCTTTAGAATTGTTACTAATACTAAAGAAATTGAAGAAACTAGAGCAGAAGGTAAAATAGGTGTAATGATGACTTTTGAAGGTTCTAGAGCTCTTGAAGGACGTTCAGGAGAAGAGAGCCTTGTTATGTTACGTACATTCCATAGATTAGGACTTAGAGTAAACTGTATTGTTGGAGCGGCTAGAACAGCTTTTGCAGATGGAATGGGAGAAGTAGTTGCTGATGCAGGGCTAACAACTTTTGGGATCAAGCAGATAGAAGAAATGAATGAAATTGGAATGCTTATTGATCTGACCCATATGAATGATAGAAGTTATATGGATGTCATGGAAGTTTCAAAAAAACCTGTTATTGTGTCTCATATTGGAGTACAAGCAGTTTGTAATAATCCCAATAATTTAAGTGATGAGAGAATAAAGGCAATGGGTAAGAATGGTGGAGTTATATGTCTTGAAATGGTTAAGACTGAAATAAAGCATAAAGCAGAAGAAACAGGAGAAATTGTTACTTTTGACCATGTTATAGACCATATAGACCATATTTCAGAATTAATTGGACCAGAACATATAGGTATTGGACTTGATTTTGATAACTTTGATTTAATACATAATGTTCATCGTGCTATGTGTCCATTTCCAGGTTCTATAGAAGGATTCTATACTGGTATTCCTAAAGGAGACCATATGATTAATGACCCAAATAATTTAAGTGAAGCTTATGTTATTGCCGATTATTTGGTGAGACGTGGATATACTGATAAACAAATTGCAGGAATTCTAGGTGGAAATTTAATGCGTGTTATGAAGGAAACAATTGGTTAATGGAGGAGATAATTATGGAGAATAATTTGGATAAAACAAAAGATTTTATTGTTGCAGACAGCCACCAAGAAATACTTGACGAATATATCTATGAATTTTTGAAAAATGAAAAAGATGCAGTTTCGGGAAAAGTCCATGTTTTCGATAATGTTTATAAGCCAATACTTGAAAAACAGGGAGTTAATGTTGTAAATATGGCTGTTGGTGGAGAGCACGTAGCGCAAGCTATGTATAGTGCAACAGACACTTTGCGTTTTTGGGATGCACATAAAAAATTAGACGTATTAAACTCTGAATTAGAAGCTGGATGTAATTCGTTTGTACTATGTCGCAATGCTGAAGATATTGATTATGCTATAGATAATGGGAAAATAGCAATACTGGCTACTTTAGATGGTGGTAAACCATTAGAAGGAAAACCTAACTTGAACTTATTATCAAGCTTACGTTCTTTATACAGAATGGGGCTTCGTGGACTTCAATTAACAGGCAATACTAGAAATAGGTTGGGTGATGGCATTGCGCAAACAAGGACTAAAGGAAAACTTACTGGATTTGGTAGGGAAGTTGTAGCTGAGTGTGATAGACTTGGGATACTTTTAGATACATCTCAATTATCTGATTACGGTTTTTTCGATTTAATAAAACTAACCCAAAATCCTGTCATTGATTCACATACTTGTGCAAAAGCAGTTTATGATCATCCAAGAAATATTAGTGATGAAAGAATAAAAGCTATTGCTGATAAGGGTGGAGTCATGGCCGTTAGCTTCTGGGCAGCATTAGTAAATGGGGATAAAGAAGCACCTGATATAGAAGATTTATTAAAACATATTGATTATATTGTGAAAATTGCAGGTATTGACTATGTTGCTTTAGGACCAGATTATAGCGCATATAAAACCCCTATAGATAGAAGTGTTGTAAGAGGATTTGCAAATCTAGGACCTTGTGAAATGGATAGACTTACGCCAGTTCAAAGTGAAAAATTTCCTGGCTGGATTGATGGCATTTGGTATGGAATAAGAAAAAGTGATTTTATAGAAGGACCAAGCACTCATGAAAACTTTTCTCAAATCATTGATGCGCTTTTAGAACATGGATACAGTAATGAAGATTGTAAAAAGATTTTAGGTGGAAACTTA
The DNA here is from genome assembly GCF_054819755.1 of Clostridium sp. DL1XJH146. Taxonomy (NCBI): domain Bacteria; kingdom Bacillati; phylum Bacillota; class Clostridia; order Eubacteriales; family Clostridiaceae; genus Clostridium; species Clostridium sp. DL1XJH146. The sequence goes on along the minus strand of NZ_JBTVVN010000017.1, from coordinate 70,672 downwards.
ATCAGGGTATATAAGCAAGTTTTAAAATAAATTTATAATTCCTATGGAGGTAATAAAATGAGTACAAAACATGTTGAAAATAAAAAAATAGTAATGGATTTTCATAATAAAATTTATGGTGCTACGGTAGATACAATAGAGAATATTATTAATGAATATTGCCATGAAGATTTTAATTGGAATGGACCACAACCGTTTAATGAATTAGAAGGAACAAAAACTGTAGTAGAAAAATTTTGGAAATCATTAGTAACAGCTTTTCCTGATGTAAAGAAGGATGTTTATCTTCACTATGCAGGAAATGACCCTATGCATGAGGGGCAAGATTGGGTTGCATCATCAGGGAATTATGTAGGAACATTCGAAGAGGATTGGTTAGATATACCTGCTACTAATGGGGTAGTATGGATTAGATTTGCTGAATTTAATCAAATTGTAGATGGCAAAATAAAGCAAACATATACTTTAATTGATATATTGGATTTAATGCGACAAGCAGGCTTTAAATTTATTAAAGCATTAGCTCCTGAGGTGAATATTCCAGGACCTGCAACATTAGATGGAGTAATTATGGGAGAAAAAGATAAAGAGGAATCTAAGAAAAGTTATGAAATTATGTATGATATGATTTTCGGTGGATTATTGACCTATGAAGAAGAAAAGGGAATAGCTGATATGGGTATGGGAAAATATTTTAGTGGAGATTTTAACTGGTATGGGCCTTGTGGTATAGGATCAACAAAAGGTATCAAAGGCTTTGAAAAGTATCATCAAATACCGTTTCTTAACGCACTTCCTGATAGAACGTTAAAGCATGGGCAAGAGAATCAAATATACATAGGAGAAGGGAAATATGCGGCTTTAATTGAATGGTCTGGGTTTACTGCTACGCATACAGGAAATGATTGGCTAGGGATCCCCGCAACAGGTAAACATTTAGTAATGCGAAATTTTGATTTTTATAGAAGAGAAGGAAATTACTTAGTGGAAAACTGGGTATTTTTAGATATGATTGATATATTGAAACAATTAGGGATAGATATTTTTGATAGATTAAGAAATAAAAAATATATTTTATAAAATAAATATTAATTTAGATTATAAACACTTTAAAATATAGTTTAATAAAAAGATTATCTCAGAATAAATTCTAGGATAGTCTTTTTTTATACAATTAAAGCAAGTTGAAAGAATTAACAAATCATCATAGAATACCGTATAAAATTATTAAAATACCAATGAAATCCTCAATTAATAATTAAAATATCAAAATACTTGTTGACAAATTGAAAATCAGATGATATTATTTTAATAACTTATGACAGCGCAATCATGATTGCGTTGTCAAAAATATCACCTAGCAGTAGAGTATATATTTTTCCTCTTTTATCCAGTGAAAAAATTTAATATTATTTTCATGACAAAAGAGAAAAAGTATATATAAAGTAGTTTATAACAAAAGAGAATTATAAAAAACTAAGAAAAAAAAAGGAGGAAATTTTTATGCAAGCTTTAGACATTATTATTTTATTCATTTATATGGCAGGTATTTTGTATTTGGGATATGCCTTAGGTAAAACCAATGAAAATGAGGCAGATTATTTTATAGCAGGGAGATCATTACCTTGGTACGCAATTGGGTTATCAGTTGGGGTAACAATGATAAGTGCTAACTCATTTATCGGTGGACCTGGTTGGGGATATTATGATGGTATTATGGCAGCTATGGTTAATATTACAGTGCCTCTTTCTATATTATTTGTTACATATACTGTACTACCAGTTTTATATGACGCTAACGTAACTACAATATATGAATATATAAACGTTAGATTAGGTGGCAAGTCAAGAATTCTTAATGTTATTATCTGGTTATGTCAATCCTTAATACTTATGGGTGGATTTGTTTATACACCGGCTTTAGTATTAAGTGAAATTACAGGATTACCATTCAAAACATGGGTACCAATTATAGTTGTTTTCGCTATTATATATACAGCCGTTGGAGGAATTAAAGCAGTTATTTGGACAGATGCTATACAAGCTCTTGTATTATTTGCTGGATTAGTATTTGCAGTAATTTTTGCAGCAGGAAAATTGCCAATGGGATTTGGTGGATTAATGGAAACGGCTAAGGAAGCTGAAAAGCTAAAATCTTTTGATTGGCTATTTGATTTAAATTCTTTAAATGTTTGGACTGTACTTTTCGGTGGATTTGCAATGTGGATTGGATACTTTGGATTTGACCAAGGTCAGGTACAAAGATATTTAACAGCAAAAAATATTAAGAATATTAAAAAAGGTGGAATAATGAGTTCCGTTGCAATGCAACTTATTTACTGGTTCTGTATGTTCTTAGGTGTTGTATTGTTTGTATTCTATAAAACTAATCCAAGTACTCTTGATTTTGGAAACTCAAACCTTGTTATGACAGATTTCTTACTTAACTATGTGCCTACAGGCCTTTTAGGTGTGTTATTAGCTGCAACATTCGCTGCTGCTATGTCAAGTATTGACTCAATCTTAAACTCATTGACAGCAGTATTTACAAAAGATATTTATGAACCATATATAAGTAAAAAAGAAGAAACACCTTTATCGACAACAATTATATTTTCAGTAATATTTGGTGTAGTAATTATTGGTTTTGTATACGCGGGACTTGGTGGAAATACGAAATCAATACTTGATACAATAGGTGGATATTTATCTCCCTTCGGAGCTTTAATAACAGGTATTATGATTGCATGTATGTTTATACCAAGAGTTAATGACAATGGAGCTTTTATTGGTACTTTAGTAGCAGCAGGAGCTACAATTTTAACGCAAAATAATGTGCCAATGCACTGGTTATGGACATACTTCTATGGTGCAGTTTACTGTGTAGTATTTGTATATATCTTCAGTTTGATTTTTAAAGATGAAAGTTCTGAAAAAAGACAATATACAGTAATGGGAGTAAAAGAAAGACTAGGTAATAAGGCTGATAATGAAGGAGTTGCTTTAGCACCATTAATAATGGATAAGTATGGATGGATTATCATTGGTATATTTGTAGTGCAATGCATAGTACTTTTGTTAATACAAATGTAATCTAATAAGTTATAATAGATATACTTCTTCAAATGGATGTGGATGTTTTTGAAAGATTAAAAAGCAAGAAATATTTACTATAAAATTTATCTTATTGAACATATGATATTCCTATAATATCATATGTTCTTTTTGTAGTAAGTATAGTAATAGTATAGTTTGAACATATAGAATTATGCTAACTACAAGGGTAAAAAAATTGTAATTACACAATTAATATTTTATAATATAGCTATGCAGGTTATAATTAAACTTAATATATAAACAATTTTTTTTGGAATGGAGAATTCATATGAAAAATGAAGGTGTTAAATCAATTTTTCCTACCTTAATAGATGTGGCGAAATGTGCAGATGTTTCACCAATTACAGTATCTAGAGTGTATAATCCAAAATGGGAAGGTAAAGTAAAACAAGCTACGGTGGATAAAGTTCACAAAGCTGCAAAAGAATTAGGATATAATCCAAATAGAATTGCTAGAAGTTTAAATTCTCATAGAACTGATATTATAGCTGTTGTTATGGGAATGGAAACTGGTTATTTTTATGGAGAAGTTTTAAATGAATTAATAGCTAAAATTCAAGAGTCGGGTAGACAAGCTTTGATTTTTGTAGCAGATATAACTATTGGCATGGAGAAAGTGGTGGACCAGGTTAATCAATATAGAGTAGATGCAATAATAGTTACTGCACCAGCTTTAAAATCAAATATAATGAATTATTTTACAAATAGTAAGATACCTATAATAATATTTAATCGTGAAGTTGAGAATTCAAATGCAAGTGCTGTTTGGAGTGATAGTATAAAAGCAGTATACGAGGTGGCAGAGTTTTTAGTCGAAAATAAATATGAGAAAATTGGATATATCGCAGGTAAACATGAAGAGGAAAGAAACGAAAGTTTTATTAAAAAACTTGCAGAATACAATATTAAGCCCATACATGTTATAGAAGGCGGATACGATTATAAATCAGGATATGAAATTGCAACGAAAATGATTGCTTCTAATAATGTTCCAGATGTGATTTTTTCTTGTGGAGATATTATGGCAATGGGAGCAATGGATGCCGCAAGATTAAGATATGGGTTAAATGTACCAAATGACATTTCAATTATTGGATTTGATGATACTTCTGCAGCTAGTTTAGGAGCATATGATTTGACAACAATGAAACAGCCTCTACATAAAATGGTTGAAGCAACTATTGAGGTAATCGATGAATTATTGGAAAATCCTGAAAAACAGGTTATACGAAGACTTGAAATGGAATTAGTTATACGTTCCTCTACTAAGATAAACCTACCATCCTAAGATAGTAGGTTTTAGTTTTACATAGATAAAAGAAGTCTCCATACTCAGTAAAGTAAATGGAATGTAGCTCACTATAAGATTACAACATAAAAATATAATAAAAGAAAATGCTATTTTTTTGGAGGTACCATATGAATTGCTTGCCCCTTCAGTCCCATAACTGCTTCTGTGAAAGATTCAGCAAGAGTTGGGTGAGCGTGAACTGTATTGATTATATCATCAATTTTAAGTTCTTTTGTTATGGCTAAGGTACCTTCATGAATAAGATCTGAGGCATGAGGCCCCATGATGTGAACACCTATTATAATTTCGTTAGAAGATAGTACTTTAACAAAACCTTCAGGTTCACCAAGTGCTAGTGCTTTACCATTAGCACCAAACATAAATTTGCTTACTTTATAGGAAATTTCTTTCTCCTTTGCTTCTTTTTCAGTGAGTCCTGCAGAAGCTATTTCAGGGAATATGAAAATACAGCTTGGGATAACAGTAGAGTCAGAAGCATTGGAATAGCCCATAATCTTTTCAACAGCTTTAATGCCTTCGTGTGAAGCAGCATGAGCTAGCATTAAGCCCCCAGTAACATCACCTATTGCATATATTCCAGGAATATTCGTTGCGCAATCTGAGTCCGTCTTAATTCCTTTACTATCAAAATCAACAGAAAGGGCTTCTAAATTAAGGTTATCAAAATAAGGAGCTCTACCAGCGGAAACAAGTACTTTTTCACTACGTACTTTTAACTCTCCTTTTTTTCCTACACATGTAATAGTATAACCAGATTCTATTTTCTCGATAGAATTAACTTTAGTAGAAGTATTTATCTTAATTCCTTTTCTCTTTAAGGAGCTAGTTAATCTTTTTGTTATATCAGTATCAATTTGTGCTAAAATTTCTGGAAGATATTCAATTACAGTTACTTCTGTACCGAAGGAGTTGAAAATGCAAGCTAGTTCCATTCCGATAACACCACCACCTATAACAGTTAGGCTTTTTGGTATGTTGTTGAAGTTAAGGATATTCTCACTAGTATATATGCCTTCTATATCTGCTCCTTCAATTGGTGGAATGCTAGGGCTTGAGCCACTAGCAATGATAACATTGGTACCAGTAATTTGAGTAATTTTTTTATCTTCGTGCATAACAGAAATAGTGTTTTTATCAATAAATGAAGCAGTTCCTTTAATAACTTCAATATTATTTGCCTGCAGAAGTTGTTCTACTCCACCTACTAATTTGGATATTACCTCATTTTTTCTCTTTTGAACTTTTTCTATATCTACTGAATATTCATTAATGTTAATCCCAAATTCATCAATATTCTTCAATGTATTTAGTATTTCAGCATTTCTATATAAAGCTTTTGTTGGAATGCAACCTCTATTTAGACAGGTACCACCAATTTTATCTTTTTCAATAAGACAAACCCTAGCACCTAGTTGAGCAGCTCTAATTGCGGCAACATATCCACCGGGTCCGCCTCCTATTACTATAATATCGTTATTCATCATATATCACCCTTTATCTAGCTTTTCACCCATTTTACTACTGGTTTTCTTGCAGCAGTGACTTCATCAAGTCTTCTAACAGGGGTATTATGTGGTGCGTTTTTTAGTAAATCAGGATTTTCTTTTGCTTCCTTTGCAATTTTTATCATAGTCTTTATAAATTCATCGAGAGTTTCTAAGGTTTCTGATTCTGTTGGTTCTATCATCATAGCACTATCTACAATAAGAGGAAAATAAATTGTAGGAGGATGATAACCATAGTCCAATAGTCTTTTAGCAACATCAATGGTTGTAGTTCCCGTTTCTAATAGCCCAGAACCACTTAATACAAATTCATGCATGCAAGTTTTATCTATAGGAAGGGTATAGTGTTCTTTAAGGCTATTCATCATATAGTTTGCATTTAGAACAGCAGTTTCACTTGCTGCTCTTAGTCCTTCAGCTCCCATAGAAAGTATATAAGTATAGGCTCTTACTAATACTCCGAAGTTTCCGTAAAAACTTTTCACTTTTCCAATAGATAAAGGTTTATCATAATTAAGAGAATATTTATCTTCATTTTTTTCAATTATCGGAACAGGAAGATAAGGTATAAGTTCCTTTTTAACTCCAATAGGGCCACTGCCTGGGCCACCTCCACCATGTGGGGTAGAGAAAGTTTTATGAGCATTTAAATGCACAACATCAAAGCCCATATCACCAGGTCTTGCTATGCCCATGATGGCATTCATATTGGCACCATCGTAATAGAGCAGGGCGCCTGCAGCATGAACAAGAGTTGCAATTTCCTTTATATTTTCTTCGAATATTCCTAAAGTGCTTGGGTTTGTAAGCATTAAACCAGCTGTGTTTTCATCCAAAGCTTCTTTTAGAGCTTCTATATTAATTGAACCATCTTTATTAGATTTGATTTCAACAACTTGAAAACCAGCAACAGAAGCACTGGCAGGATTTGTACCATGAGCTGAGTCAGGAACAATAATTCTATTTCTGTGTTTTTCTCCTTTGGTTTCAAGATAAGCTTTTATTATCATCAAACTTGAAAGTTCTCCGTGAGCACCAGCTGCAGGTTGAAGGGATACTTCATCCATACCTGTTATTTCTGCAAACATACTTGATAGATTGTACATTAATTCTAAAGAGCCTTGAACAGTTTCTTCTTTTTGATATGGATGTATATTCACAAAATTAGAACTAGAGGCCATATCTTCATTGATTTTTGGATTATACTTCATAGTGCATGAACCTAAAGGATAGAAACCTGTATCTACACCAAAATTATTATTGGACAAAAGAGTATAATGTCTCATAAGTTGTGGTTCACTAACCTGTGGAAGACCAAGATCACTTTCTCTTAATAGAGAAGGATCTATTAGTTCATCAATTGCAACATCTAAAACATCGCATTCTGGTAGGGAATAGGCTTTACGTTCATCTTTAGAAATTTCAAATATTAGTTTATTATATCCTTTCATGCTATATCCTCCATAGTTTTTACTAGTGTATCAATTTCTTCTTTAGTTCTTTTTTCTGTGACACATAAAAGAAGAGAATTTTCTAGAAAGTCATATTTTTCTTCTAATGGATATCCACCTAAAATACCATTTTGGAGTAGCCTATCATTTATTGTTTTAGTATTTGTATCACTTTTAACTACAAACTCTTTAAAGAAAGGTTTATCAAATACTGGTTTGAATTTGCCAGATTTAATAAGTTCGTTATAAGCATAGTGAGCTTTTTTCACACATTGTTCTGCCACTTCCCTTAAGCCTTCTTTGCCCATAGTGGATAAATAAGCAGAAGCAGTAAGTGCATTAAGTGCTTGGTTTGAACATATATTTGAAGAAGCTGTTTCCCTTCTTATATGCTGTTCTCTTGCTTGTAGAGTTAAGACAAATGCTCGATTACCATCAACATCTGATGTTTGTCCTACAATTCTTCCAGGTAATTTTCTCATTAGTTTTTTTGTAGTGGCCATAAATCCTAAATATGGGCCACCAAAGTTCATTCCATTACCAAGGCATTGACCTTCACCTATAGCTATATCAGCTCCAATTTCACCAGGAGTTTTTAAAATTCCAAGAGAAATAGGGTCAACACTCATGATAAGTAAAGATTTATTCGAATGTGTTATTTTTTCAATTTCAGTCATATCTTCAACAATGCCAAAGAAGTTTGGACTTTGAACAATTACACCAGCGGTATTTTTATCTACTAATTTTTCAAGTTGTGCTATATCAGTTACGCCATCTTTTGTATCAATTTCGATGACTTCAATATTATGGAACCTCATATATGTTTTTAAAACTGTTATAACTTGAGGGTCAACTGTTTTTGAAACAATAATACTATTTGCTTTTTTAGTAGAAATGGCCATCATTGCTGCCTCTGCACAAGCAGTTGAAACATCATATACAGAAGCATTAGATGCATCCATATCTGTAAGATTTGCTATTTGAGTTTGATACTCAAAAATAACTTGAAGTGTACCTTGGCTTATCTCAGGTTGATATGGAGTATAAGCAGTATAAAATTCTGATCTAGATGTAATGTGTTTTAGAACAGAAGGAATATAGTGGTCATAAGAACCTGCGCCTAAAAAGCATACTAAATCATCACAACTAGAATTTTTGTCAGTAATTTTTTTCATGTGTTTTGTTACTTGGAGTTCTGCCATAGGCTTTTCAAGATTAAGTCTTCTTGAAAGTTTAATATCTTCTGGAATTATGTCAAAAAGGTCTTCAACAGAATTTATTCCTATGCTTTGAAGCATTTTCTCTCTATCTTTTTCAGTATTAGGTATATAAGGAAACATCTTATGCCTCCTTATTAATTAGATTCTTGTAGTCTTCTGCACTTAGTAGTGAATGGAGTTGAGATTTATCAGTAATTTTTATACGGATAATCCAGTTTTCATAACAATCTGTGTTGATTAGTTCTGGTTCGTCTTCTAAAGCTTCATTAATTTCAAGAATAGTACAATCAACTGGAATGTATATATCTGAAGCTGCTTTAACAGACTCTGTGCTTCCAAAAGACTCTCCTTTTTCTAATTCCTCTCCTTCTTCAGGAAGTTCTACATAAACTATTGAACCTAATGCGTGTTGTGCATAATCAGTAATTCCTAGATAAGCTGTATCTCCATCAACGCTTAACCATTCATGTTCCTCAGTGTATAATAAATTTTCTATAATTTTCATATTAAATTCCTCCTCTAATTTTTAAATCTATTTTTCATTTATATGTGCTTTAAAATATTGTTGATAATAAAATGCTGACTAAGTAAATTAGTTTATTTCAGATAAACCATATTAATCAACTATTTTTAAAATAGAACCTATTATTTAAACAAACTTTTTACTTATACAGTGGATATTTGTTGCATATTTCTTTAACTTTTTCTTGTACTAGTGAGAGGTCTTCATCTTTGTGTTGCAGAGTATAATTTATCAATGATGCAATTTCTTTCATTTCTTGTTCTTTGAAACCCCTTGTAGTCACGGCTGGAGTACCTATTCTTATTCCACTTGTAACAAATGGACTTCTTTTCTCAAATGGAATAGTATTTTTATTTACTGTAATTCCAACAGAATCTAATAAAGCTTCAGCTTCTTTTCCTGTAATATCTTTATTAGTTAAATCTACAAGTAAAAGGTGATTATCTGTTCCACCAGACACTAGTCTAAATCCGTATTTCATTAATTCTTCACCTAGAGTAGAAGCATTTTTTTTAACTTGTTCAATGTATTCTTTAAAATCATCTTTTAGTGCTTCACCAAAACAAACGGCTTTAGCAGCAATAGTGTGCATTAATGGACCACCTTGTATACCAGGGAAGATTACTTTATCAATAGCTTTAGCATATTCTGCTTTACATAGTATAGCTCCACCTCTTGGTCCTCTTAAAGTTTTGTGGGTTGTAGTTGTAACAAATTCTGCATAGGGAACTGGTGATGGATGGGCACCTGTTGCAACTAAACCAGCAATATGAGCCATATCTACTAATAAGTATGCGCCAACTTCATCAGAAATTTCTCTTAATTTGGCAAAATCAATTTCTCTTGGGTATGCACTAGCACCTGCAACAATCATTTTTGGTTTATGCTCTAAAGCTAAGTTTTTTAAGTTTTCATAATCAATTCTTTCAGTTTCTTCAGATAAACCATAAGAAACGAAATTATATAATATACCAGAAAAGTTTACTTTGCTACCATGAGTAAGATGTCCTCCATGAGTAAGATCCATTCCTAAAACTGTATCACCAGGTTCAAGCATAGCCATATATACTGCCATATTTGCTTGAGACCCTGAGTGTGGTTGAACATTTGCATGTTCTGCACCAAATAGCTCTTTCAGTCTATCCCTTGCTAAATCTTCTGCTTTATCTACAACGAAACATCCACCGTAATATCTTTTGTTTGGATATCCTTCTGCATACTTATTAGTAAGTACTGACCCCATCGCTTCCATTACAGCCTTACTTGTGAAGTTTTCAGATGCAATAAGCTCAATATTATCATGTTGTCTATTTTCCTCTGCACAAATAATTTCATAAAGTTCATTATCTTGTTTTATAAGGTTTTCAAAGTTCATTATAGTCACTCCTAAATTTAGTATTATTTTTTATATTTTTTAGTGTAGAATTTTTTACTAATAACTTTTGCAGCTACAAATTTTTTGCGTATTTTGATTTGAATATGAGTTTCCAGTGCAGTGTATTTAAAATCAATAAGAGCAAGGCCTATTGCTTTCCCAACTGTTGGGGATAAATATCCCGTAGTTACAACACCGATTTTTTCATCATTTGAATATACTTCATAACCATGCCTTGGAATTCCTTTGCCAATTAATTCAAAACCTATAATTTTACGTTGAAGTCCTTCTTTCTTTTGCTTTGTAAGAGCATCTTTTCCAATAAAATTGTCTTTATCAAGTTTTACAAAGAAACCGAGATTAGCTTCAAGAGGAGTTATGTTTTTTGATAATTCATTTCCGTAAAGAGGAAGAGCAGCTTCGAATCTTAGGGTATCTCTACATCCAAGTCCTGCTGGTAGGATGCCATATTCTTCACCAGCTTTCATTAAAGCTTCCCATATTTTTTCAGCATTTTCATTTAAGGTGTATATTTCAAAACCATCTTCACCAGTGTAACCAGTTCTTGATACTAAACACTCAGCTCCAGCAATTTTAACTTTGTCCATAAAGTAGAAGAATTTAATTTCTTCAAGATTAACATTAGTTAACTTTTGAAGTATATTTTCAGCTTTTGGTCCTTGAATTGCAATTTGAGATATTTCATTAGATTTGTTAGAAATCGTTAAGTTATAGTTTGCTTTGTTATCAACCATCCATTGATAGTCTTTTTCTATATTTGCAGCATTTATCACTAGAAGAAAGTTATCATTGCTATGTTTATAGACAATAAGGTCATCTACAACACCACCATTTGGGTAACACATAAAGGTATAAAGTGTTTGATTATTATTTAGGTTACTTAGGTCGTTTGTAATAAGATTTTGAATAAAATCGAAACTTTGTGGCCCTGTGATTTCAACCTCTCCCATGTGTGATACATCAAATAGTCCAGCAGAAGTTCTAACTGCTTCATGTTCTTTTTGAATATCTGAATATTGTACTGGTAGAGCCCAGCCAGAGAAATCAATAATTTTCCCCATATACTTTTCATGCATATTAAACAAGGCAGTCTTTTTTACATTTTCCATTTTTGTAATCCTCCTTAAAAAATTGTAAATTTATAAAAATATATTTTTATAACAAAAAAAGGAATATAACAGGCGCAAAACAAACCTGTCATATTCCTCTGTATTTTTACCTGAGAGTTTTAATACTTAATAAAAAAAGTACCTTTCACCTACGGCGCCACTTAGTGGACTTTCCAGAGTTCCATCCATAAACGATATTTTTGCCTGAAAGTTTCTAAGCTAATTTGACAGTTAACTTATTGCTTCTTCGGCTATCTACTAAAAGATATCTCACGTTTACTTCCTTTGGAGAACTATAATAATTATTAAAATTATAACTATAATATATTATTTTGTCAATATAATAATTAATGTAGAATTTTGTTGATAATTTAATTTTTATTGATGATTTGATTTATTTTGTTCAATAGTTTAGAATTATATTGATTTTGAATTAATTAAATAATTAAACCTGAATTGACTATTGAAAAATTAAGTCAGGCTTTAGAAAAAAGTTTTGATAAAGATAATATTGAATTAAATAGTATTTACGAGAAATATTCTTCATGGGAATAGGGATATGGGCAGACACCTATTTTTCAAATAGAGTATCATAAATAAGGTGACTATGAATATGCTATTTTATGTGACTTAAAAGACAAAAAAGAATATATAGTTAAAGATAAAAGAGTCATTTTAGGAATTAGAGATTATTTTATTCCTTACACTACTGATGGGAATAGATATATAATTTTCGAAGAAGCATATATGGAAGATTGGGAGCTTGAAGAGTCATTTAAGGAAGGTATTAAAAAAGAAGAATTTTACAGAGAAGGATACAGAGAAAGTATAAATATTATAGCTTTAGATAGATTTGTTGGAGAAGTAAAAAATGAATGTGATATAATTTCTTTTAAAGAAATTTATAAAACAGAGCTTACTTCGTGGACAAGGTATTTTGGCATGGATGATGAAAAGATATATTATAGAGTTAAGAATTTTGAAAGCAAAGTTGAAGATATATATTCAATTAGTAAGATAACGTTGGAGACAGAGCTAGTAAGGTCTATAAAATTAAATGATGATGGGTTAAGTGCCTATTATAATTTATGGCACGATGTGAAAAATAGAAACATATATGAGACAAAAATTATTGGAGAAAATAAGAAAATAGTTAATGAAATTTATAATATTAATACTAGTTTTACACTAGATAATAAACGAGAAGATATTGATAGCATAATTGGGGATTACGTGATATCTAGCTTTTGGACTGAAGATGATAATGGAGATAATTATAAAGACTTTGTTAAAATAAAAAATACTAAGAGTGGTGCTACCAATATATACGAAGGAGTCTGTGCAATATTTGAAGATAGTGTGATTTTATTTAAATAAATTTGAACTATTACAGGAGGTTTAGTAAGTAAAGAAAATTTATAATAATAAAACTAATGAAAATAAAGAGAAATGGAGAAAATATTATGGATATATTAAAAGTTAAGGGAAATACATTTTGTATAAATACGGGAATGACTTATATACCTTTTTATAAAATTAATGATGAAGAAATTATTATGTTAGACTCTGGATGGGCAAGGGGAGAAAGAGTAGGAATAGATGAGATATTGGAAAAGAATAATTTTAAGGTAGTTGGTATAATTTGTAGTCATACACATATAGATCATGTAGGCAATAATACATATTTAAAAAATAAATATAACTGTATTATTGCTATGCCAGCCTATGAAGCTTTTTTCTGTAGTTCTATAGTAAATTTAAAAGTTTATTATAGTAGTCAAACATTATCCAATGTAGAAGAACATTATGGACATATGGTTTGTGAAACAGATATTAAAATTTTAGACAATCAAGATACTATATATATTTGTGGTATAAAATTTAAAATTCTTCATACACCAGGGCATAGTCCGGCGCATATTTGCATTACTACACCTGATGATGTAGCTTATGTAGGAGATTCACTTATAAGTTACGAAGTTATGAAAGGGGCAAAATTGCCCTATGCATTTGTATTAAAAGAGGACTTGGAAAGTAAAATAAAGCTTTATGATTTAAACTGTAGCAAATATATAGTGGCTCACAAAGGAATGTATGATGATATTACTAAGCTTATAATGGACAACATAGACTTCTATAAAAATATAGCGCGAAGACTATACAATTTGATAGAAGAGGCAATGACAATGGAAGATATTATGAAAATTATCATAAAAAATTGGAAAATTAATGTTAGAACAGTATATAAGTATTCAGAGATAAAATTTATGCTTGAATCATATGTTCAATATCTAGAAGAAACTGGAGAAATTGAAATAATTATGGATAATGGATTTCTTAAATATAAAAGAAGCGTGAGTAAATAGATATACATTAATAAAACAATGATCAATTGGTTATTGTTTTATTAATGTATAAGTATGTATTTTATAACCCCAGTAGACTTTTACTAACTATTAAGATTAAGCCTAATACAATGAAAGTTAATCCTATTATTTTGTACATAGATTTTTCATCTGATTTGTTGGCAAATAAAGCAGCACCTTTTGCTCCGATAATTGAAAAAAATCCAGCTAATAGTACTTCAGATAAAGGTATTGATGACATATGTATAAAGTGTCCAGCTGAACCGGATAGAGCGGTGAAGGTCATTATTAAAACGCTTGTACCGATAGCAGTTTTGATGGGAAAGCCAAGAATCCTAGACAAAATTAATAATAGCATAAGTCCACCACCCGCTCCAGCAATTCCACATATTATTCCTATGATAAAGCCAAACAAAATCGAAGAAAAAAACTTTTTACCTCTGAAAAATTGGAGTAATTTATTAGTTATATCAAAAATAGTACTATAATCATTTGGTGATTTTTTATGTTTTCTAAAGAAATTAATTCCCATTATCAAAGTAACAATACCAGAAGCGTTACCAAGGGTATTGGATGGTATCATAGATGAAAGATAACTTCCAAGTTGTGCACCAATTATTGCAGATAAAGCCATAGTTAAACCGTTTTTCAAATCAATATTTTTATGTCTTGCGTAAGTGATTGAGGAAGCTGTTGATGCAAATACATCAGTAGCTAAACTGATGGATATAGCTATATATGGGTCATAGTTTAAAAAAGTAACTAATAATGGTGTTACAATAACGGCAGCAGAAGCGCCAACTAAGCCAGTAATTATACCTGCTCCTATGCCTGCTATACTAATTATTATAATAGTAAATAAATTCATTTGATTTTTTATGTCCTCTCTCTAGTTAATATAATACAAACCTAATTATACATTTAAATACTCTATAATTAAATCCATAAAATCTTAAAAGTTTATTAATAAAAAAAGTTTTAGAAATAGGAATAAAAAAATCTGAGTTTAGGTGTCTATACTACCACACTTAAACTCAGATTTTATTGGAACTTAATAAAGTATTATCTACATTTTTTTTCTGCTAATTCAGCAATCTCTTTAGTTTCATGAACTGTACCAAATGGATGTTCAGGTGGGGCATATATAGAGTATAATTTAATTGGAGTATCACCTGTATTAATTAGATTATGCCATTTACCAGCAGGAATTAAAATAGCATAGTCATCAAATATTTCTTCTTCAAAATTCCATTTATCTTTATTATCACCCATTCTGACTATGCCTTCACCTTCTTCTATACGTATGAATTGATCTACATCAGGATGCATTTCTAAACCTATATCTCCTCCAGGTTTAATATCCATCAAGGTAACTTGTAAATTATCACCAGTCCACAGAGCAGTACGGAAATTTTTATTTTGCTTAGTAGCTTTATCAATATTAATTACTAATGGCTTAGGACCGTAGTCTTTTAGTTCAATAAATTCATTTTCCATTTCATCTGCAAAACGAGAATATTGATTTGGGAACTCATTACAATATCTTGTATCATACATTGGAGCGTTATTGTAGTAAAGGTATGGATACATCCTAAAGAAATTACACATATTAATTAAATTATTCATCGGTAAGTTACAACAACAATATTGGTGCTGGTTAATATTATTATAATTATTCATTTTCAAATGTCCTTTCACATGCTTCATTATAATAATATGATTTATGTTCAGTAAATGTGATTTGATTTTTTATAATATAGATAAAAGTAAAAATTATGGTCAAGAGTATTTGAGTATTATTTTTGAAAATACACATACTAAAAGTGGAGGCTAATTAATTTTAGGAGGATACTATGAAGACTAAAAAGAAACGTGAATGGACGAAAGAGAATTACTTGCATAATGGTATTAAATCACAAAATCAACATTCAAAAAATGAGCAAAATACAATAGTAAAAGAATCAGGAACTAATGAGAGTGGTATTGAAGCTAGAAAAAATGGATGGAAATAGTAAAAAAGTGCGAATATATTTTCGCACTTTTTAGTATTTGTATTGAAGAGAGTTAATTAGATTCTATCTAGTTCTTACTCTGCATCTCTTACAAGTCTAATCATATTAAATACTCTTTGTTCATCACCTTGAGGTGCATTTTCGTCTGCTGCTGGATAGTCATCTCGTTCACCAGTTTTAGGATCACTTTTTTGAGAACCAGAACCATGAGCTTCTACTTCTTCACCATCCATATAGCCTTTTGCCATACCAAATACAACATAAGATGCAGCACCATATTGTGTCTCACTTGCACTGCTATCATTGTGAGTTGTACCTGTCCAATAATAACCATAATCATCTTCCCCGAAGCAATTTACAACATGGGTACAATAAAACAAATCATCAATAGCAGGAGAATCAGTTGTGTAAGGTGATTTTGTATAATCTACAATACTTTGCAGTTCTTTAACATTAGGAAGTCTCCAATCATCGTAACCTCCATATGTAGCATTTTCAGCCCATTCTAAAGCTTCTTCCCAGTCCATTGTACCGTCACCGTTGCTGCCTTCTTCATAATAACCACTGTCATTTTGCATCCACATTAATCCTGTTGCTTCATCTGTAATAGTTTCATCGCCATTATCAGTATATAAATTTTGTCCGTAGTTTATGTTTCCTCTAACATGGTAACAGTAAAAATCTTTTGTGATTTCATATCCTTTGATACGTCCATCTGCAAAATTATAACCAAACACTGTTGTGTTTCCACCAAGTGTAGTTGAATCAAATATTGTACTAGTCAATATTTGAGAGTCAATGAAACGTGGTTCTCCTGCCTCATCACCATAAGTAAATACGAAGTAATCTGTGTCAATATATGGTGTTGAAGTGTCGGATGATGTTCCTGTTTCACCAGAGAAATCAACTAGAGAATACAATTCTTTAATTGTAGGAATACGCCAATCGTCATAACCAGCTAATTCGAAACTATCTAGTCCTTCTACAGCTGTTTCCCAATCTAGTTTTTCACCTGGATCTTGTTGCCATATTAGTCCAGTAACATTGTCTGTAATTGTACCATCACCATTATCAGTGTAACTTGGTGCATTGCCAGTATATGAAGCATCTTGACCATAGAAACTTTCGCCTTCTGCAGGTGCATCAATAATAGCATCGTTAGAATAAAAAGTTGTTTCATTAGTATCAACAATAGGATATCCACCTACTGCTGCTTCATAACCAACTTCGGAAAGAAGCTCTTCTTCTAATGCATTTGCATCTTCAAGTGACATCATATCAGAACTAACGCTAGGGCCACCTTCGCTCTTTATAGAATCAGCTTGCTCTTGTGTGTTTTCAACAGTATTTTCAGTTTCAGTAGTATTTACTTCAGAATTATTCGTGTTACTAGAACAACCTACAGTTAATAGTAAACCTGCTATTAGAATAGATGATAATAATTTTTTCATAGTTAATATTCCTCCTAGTTATATAGAAAATAAAATTTATTGTATATATAACTTAACTTATTAATGTGAAGTTGATGTGAAGATTATATATTTATGGATTTGATTATGATAAAAAACTTTGATGGCAATGTATTAGGAAAAAAATCCCAAAAAAACCTTTACATAGTATAATTTATATGATAATATAAAGATACATCAAACATCCTACGTTTGACGTATGATGTACTGCTTTGATGTGAGACTATAAAAATACAACAATAGGTGGGCGAATTTAAATGGAAAATAAAGTAAACAACAAAGGCTTGACTCCAGTAGGTGGAGGTTCAGTGGTAGACAAAACAATAAACCGAATAATTGAAGCGATATCTGTTGGTAGTTTTAAAATGGGAGAAAAACTGCCTAATGAGTACGAGCTTATTAAAGAACTTGAAATTAGCAGAAATTCACTACGTGAAGCTATGAGAGTTTTATCTGCTGTAGGAGTTGTAGAGATTAGACGGGGAGATGGAACTTATGTATGTGACCAAGTTAATCCAAGTCTTTTTGACACTATGATTTACGGTCTTGTATTTGATGTTTCATCTTCATCGGAATTGATTGAACTTAGACAATCTTTAGATGAAATAACGCTTAAGTTAGCCATTGAAAAAGCTGATGACGACGATATAAATGAGTTGAGACATTACCTAGAAGCTATGGAAACCTATATTGAAAATGGGGATTTTATTGCTGCTGCTGATGCAGATTATAATTTCCATATTAAAATTGTAGATATTGGTAGGAATAAGCTTTTATCAAGAATTGTCAAAGGTGTTTATCAATTTTTTAAAGTCTCTATTTATAGAAACATAGAAGCAGAGGAAAAATTTTCACATGCGACAGAATATCACGAAGAGATCTTAGACTTAATAGTTACGAAAGATAAATCCCACGTTGAAGATGTTATTAAGATGAGTCTTAATAGTTGGCGTAACAATATTAAGAAATAGTAAACATCTACAACGCAAAGGAAAGTTAACAAAAGTGATTGTTTTAAAATCACAAATTATCATTTTTAAAGAACCAATTTTTAAGGTAAGATTTTTAGCGAAAGTGATAAAAAACTAAAGCTAATTATCTTACTAAAGTAAATGCGTTAAGTATTAAAAATTAAAAATAAGGGGGAAAAGGAATGAAAAAGTTACTTTCTATTTTATTAACAATGTCAATGGTTTTAGTTTTATTTGCAGGGTGTTCTTCAAATGAAAAGGCTAATAATGCAGGAGAAGGTGCTAATGCTGAAACAAATTCTTCGGAAAATGAAAATGTTGAAGAGTCAAAATTTCCAGAAAGACCTATAAACTTAATAGTACCATTTGGTGCTGGTGGTGGGACTGATGGATGGAACCGTGCAATTGCAGCTGCTCTGCAAGAAGAAGGCTGGAGTGTAAAGGTTTCCAATGTAACTGGTGGTTCTGCTGGTTCAGTTGGAACTATGCAAGTATGGAATGCAAAACATGATGGTTATACACTAGCAGGTACTTCAGAAACTCCACTAGTCATTCCTGTAATGGCTGGTGATGAGCAAACTACTGACTACTGGGAATATTATATTGCTGGAGGATCTCCAGGAGTTTTATGTGTAAATAAAGAGGCTAATATTGCAGATTTTCAAGCTTTAATTGATGAAACAAAGTCAAAACCTGGTGAAGTAAAAATAGCTGGTACTTCAGGTGGATTATGGTTCTTATTAGCATCAATGCTTGAGTATGGTGGTGAAATAGATTTAGGTGTAGCAACTTATGATGGTTCTGCAGCAGCAATAACTGCTTGTGTATCAAACGAAACAGTTGCAGTTGCAGCATCAGCTGGTGAAGTTGCAGAATTTGTTAAATCAGGTGATTTAATTCCTGTAGCAACTTTCCAAACTACTGACTTTGAGCACCCTGACTTTGGTACTGTTCCTGCAGTTACTACATTAGTTCCAGAAGTAGAAAAATACTTACCATTAAACCAATTTATCGGATTTATGGTTCCAAAAGATACTCCTGATGATGTTAAAGCAGAATTAGAAAAAGCTTTTTTAGATGCATGTGAGAGCGATAGTTTAAAAACTTTTGCTGAACAAAACTATGCTGTATTCTACAAATGGGTTGGGGAGGAAGCAGATACGAATGTTGCCAAAGCTCAATCAGTAATGAGTTGGATGTTATATGAAATGGAAAAAACTGAGTTTAATCCAGAAGATTTTAACATTCCAAAACCTTAACAATAACTATACTAAGTTAAAGAATAAAATAAGGTGTACTTCTTTTAGGGGTACACCTTTATAAAAGAAAGGAGTAGCGATAATGGAGAAAAAAACATTGAGGAGAGCAGACCTTGCTATGAGCATTGTGTTATTGTTAATAGCCGCATTTGTGTTCATAATGTCTCTACAATTAATGATTAGAACCCTTAGTTTAAACAACCCTGATTCAGCTATATGGTACAGATCATCAGGTTTGGTGCCTATGATAGTTAGTGTATTACTTGCAATTTGTGCTTTGTCACTTTTCTCGACGGCATGGAAAGAGGGCGCTAGATTTGATTTTTTTACCAAAGAAAAAGTCGCACATTTTTTTACATGTAGAGAATTTAAGGTAGCTGGATTTGTTATAGGCTGGTTAGCTTTTTATATTTTTATATTACTAGGTCCAGTAGAAACAGCTATATATAATGCACTTTATGATATCGAAGGAATTTCATGGATAATACCATATTATTTACCTTACGTATTAATGACTTTTATATATCTTTTCATTTTTATGATTTCTTTTTCTGATAGATCAAAAAAAAGAAATTGGCTTACATCATTAATTATATCTCTTATAGTTTCCGTAATAGTAGCATATCTCTTTGGAGATATTGCAATGATTATACTACCTTAGAAGGAGGGTGATTATATGTTAACAAATTTAGGATTATTTTTTCAGCAAATAGTACAAGTATTTTCAGACCCTCTTCTTACGATAGTTCTTTTTGGAGCAACTGCAATTGGACTAATAATGGGAGCTCTGCCTGGACTTACGGCAACTATGGGTATTGCATTATTAACAGGTTTAACTTACAATGTGCCATTGCATTATACCTTTGCAATTTTAATGGGTATATATGTAGGAGGTATTTATGGAGGAAGTATTTCAGCTATTTTGCTTAATATACCTGGAACAGCATCGGCAGCTGCCACAGCATTAGACGGACATAAATTAGCATTAAAAGGACATGCAGAGAGGACTATTAAGATTACTAGGCTTGCGTCAATAATAGGTACATTTCTTGGCGTAGTTGCTCTAACTTTGATAGCACCCGTTATGACAAAATTAGCCTTAAACTTTACATCACCAGAATTTTTTATGCTAGCCTTTTTCGGAGTAATGATTTGTGGGTCAGTTGTTTCTGAGGATTTGACAATTAAAGGGTGGATTGCTGGTATTTTAGGTTTGTTATTAGCTTTTATCCGATATGATGATATTGAAGGTATTGCAAAATTTACTTTTGGTATTTCAGAATTACAAAGTGGTGTACAAGTAATTCCGGCAATGATTGGTTTTTATGCTATACCTGAGGTTATAAAAGCATTTGTAAGGGATGCAAAGTATTCTGTAGTTGAAAATTCAGGAACTTCTAAAAGTTTCTTTGGAGTACTATTTGGTAAATTCTTTAATCTGTTCAGAGGTGAGAAAAAGAAAGTTGGGACTTTTAAAGATGTTTTAGAGGAAGAGAAATTTATTTTCAAAACTGTATTTTCAAAACTTCGAGCTATTATCCAATCAGCAGCTATTGGTTTAGGATTAGGAGCCTTGCCGGGAGTTGGGGAAGACGTAGCGGCATGGGTTGCATATGATACAGCAAGAAAAACAAGTAAAGATGGAGATAAATATGGAACAGGTATTTATGAAGGAACTATTCCTCCAGAGGTAGGAAATAATGCGGCTATCGGCGGTGCTACTATTCCACTACTTACTTTAGGGGTCCCAGGAAGTCCACCTGCAGCAGTACTATTAGGTGCACTTATGCTTCATAATGTAAGACCAGGTCCACGTATTGAAATTGAGAATCCAGGTTTTATATCAATGATGGCGGCACTTATATTCTGTGCTATAATCGCACTTTGGATTGTTGGATCAATTTTAGCTAAACCTATGACTAAAGTGTTAAAAGTACCAACTAAGTATTTAATGCCTATTATAGCAATTCTTTCAGTAGTAGGTGGATACTCATTATCAATGTCATCTTTTGATTTAATTACAATCTTTGTCTTTGGTATTATAGGATATATTTTTGATAAGATGCAATATTCGGCAGCTCCTATAATACTCGGATTAATCCTTGGTAATATGCTTGATTTTAGATTTAGACAAGCGTTAATTACTAATAATGGTTCTTTTTTAGTATTTATAACAAGACCTATATCTTTAATATTCCTAGTAATTATTGCGTTTACTATGATTAATCAAATAAGAAAAGGAAGAAAAGAATTAAAAGATAAAGAAGTACCAAAAGATGAAGCATTATAGGAAATTGATATTTAAAAAAAATAGTAGGGGTGAATTTATTGAAAAAAAAATTATTTTTAATTCATACAATTAATCAGTTTAGGGATATGATATACGAACCATTTGGTGTTCCATTTGCAAAAGATAACCCTGATATAGAGATTTATAATATTATGGATGATACTCTTTTAAAGGATACATTAGCAGCAGGAGGTATTACAAATGCGGTTTCATCAAGAATTTTAAACTATGCAAAATCAGCAGCAGAAGCTGGTGCAGATTGTGTAATGGTTACTTGCACATCTGTTAATGCAGCAGCAAAATATGCAAGAAAGTTCTCACCTGTCCCTATATTTAATATAGATGAGCCTGTAGCTAGAGAAGCTGTTAAAAATGGTAGTAAAATAGGGGTGCTTGCAACTCTTCCAACATCACCAAAAGGAACTGTTAGATTATTAAAAGAAGAAGCAGTCCTTCAAAATAAAGAGATAGAAATTGTAACAAAGGTAGCAGATGGAGCTTTTGATGCTTTAGTTGCTGGTGATGCAAAGAAGCATGATAAAATGGTAACTGATGCTTTATTTGAACTTGCTAAAGAAGTTGATTTGATTGTTTTTGCTCAGATATCTATGTCTAAATTGGTACATGATGACCCAGGCGTTCCTGTTTATAAAATTGGTAGATCTGGATTTGAAGAAGCAAAAAAAATAATGATGGAGCAAAAATAAAAATAGTATTTTCTTATTAATAGATAAAATACAAAATTATAAGGAGGCAAGTATGAGTGATAATAGAGAAGAACTAATAGCAGGTTTGAAAGAAAGAGCATGCAACCTTAGACAATTAGCACTTACAATGATTCATAAAGCTCAGTCAGGACATCCAGGTGGATCGTTATCGGCAGCAGATATAATGGCAGCACTATATTTTTATGAGTTAAAGATTGATTCAAATCATCCTACGTTGGATGAAAGAGATCGTTTCGTTTTATCGAAAGGTCATGTTTGTCCAATTTTATATAGTGCATTAATTGAAAAGGGATTTTTAGATAGAGAAGAAGTATACACATTGAGAAAGCATGGCTCAAGATTGCAAGGACATCCAGATATGAAAAAAACTCCGGGTATTGAAATTTCAACGGGGTCTCTTGCACAAGGCATTTCAGCAGCAGTAGGCATGGCCATTGCTTTAAAAAGAGATGGAAAAGATGGTCGGGTATTTACTTTATTAGGTGATGGTGAATGTAACGAAGGTCAGGTATGGGAGGCTGTTGAAACAGCGTTTAAATACAAACTAGATAATTTAACAATAATAGTTGATAATAATGGGCTACAAAATGATGGTAAGGCAGAGGATATTATGCCACTTAGAAGTCTAGCTCAAAAGTTCAAAGCTTTTGGCTGTGAAACAATGGAAATAGATGGACATAAAATGGAAGAAATCGTTTATGCATTAGATACACTTAGAGATAAAAAAGAGAAACCTAAGTGTATTGTCGCAAAATGTGTTAAAGGAAAAGGAGTTTCATTTATGGAAGGAGTTCCAAAATGGCATGGTGTAGCTCCAAATGACAAAGAATTCGCTCAGGCTATGAAAGAAGTTAGGGAGGCGATAAAATGAGTATAGTAACAAAACCTACAAGACAGGCATTTGGTGATGAATTATTGGTTCTTGGTGAAGAAGTTGAAAATCTATATGTAATAGATGCTGATGTTGGTAAATCAATGAAAACAGTGGCTTTTCAAGAAAAATTTCCACAAAAGCATGTTAACGTTGGTATTGCAGAACAAAATTGTGCAGGAGTTGCAGCAGGTTTAGCTACAATGGGTAAGATTCCTATTATAAGTACCTATGCAGTGTTTGGTTCTATGAGAATGATAGAGCAAATAAGACAAAGTATATGTTACACTAACTTAAATGTAAAAATTGCTTGTAGCCATGCTGGCTTTACTCCTGCAGATGATGGAGGATCTCATCAAGCAATAGAAGATATGGGTATTCTAAGAAGTTTACCTGGTATGACAGTAATAATGGGCGCAGATTATAATTCAACTAGAAAACTTTTAAACTCTATGGTGAAGGAGCATGTAGGGCCAGCTTATATTCGTTTTACTAGAGGAGATGTGCCAGGAATTTATGATGAGGATGAAGAATTTGAAATTGGGAAAGCTAAACAACTAAGAGATGGTGACGATGTTACTATTATTGCTGTAGGTGATGTGCTTATTTTTGCCTTGGAAGCTTCAAAAGTTTTAGAAGAAAATGGTATAAAAGCTAGAGTGCTAGATATGCATACAGTGAAGCCTATTGATCAAAAGGCTATAATAAAAGCTATGAAAGAAACAAAAGGGATTGTTACAGTTGAGGATCATAATATAATAAATGGTCTAGGAAGTGCGGTTACTGATGTAGTTTGTGAAAATGGTGGAGGAATTGTTTATAGAGTAGGCATTATGGATAAGTTTGGACAATCAGCCCCATATGAAGTATTATTAAAAGAGAATGGAATAACAGTAGAAAACATAGTAGAAAAAGCAGAAAAAATTGTTAAAGGAGAATAATTATGAAAATAGTTATACTAGATGGTTATACTCTAAATCCAGGTGATTTGTCCTGGGAAGCTTTAGAAGAGTTGGGTGAAGTTAAAATTTATGATAGGACGCCACAAGATAAAATAGTAGAACGTATAGGGGATGCAGAGGCTGTATATACTAACAAAACACCTCTTACAAAAGAGACTTTTGAAGCGTGTCCATCTATAAAATGGATAGGAGTTTTAGCTACAGGTTATAATGTAGTGGATACTGAATATGCTAAAGAAAAAGGAATCCCAGTATGTAACGTACCAACCTATGGTACTACAGCAGTATCACAAATGGTATTTGCCTTACTACTTGAGTTGTGTCATCACGTAGGTGAGCATAGCAAATCAGTAAAAAATGGTGATTGGTCTAATTGTGAAGATTTCTGTTATTGGAACTACCCATTAATTGAGTTAGCAGGAAAAACTATGGGTATAATAGGCTTAGGAAGGATTGGCCAAGGTACAGCAAAAATAGCTCAAGCCTTTGGAATGAAAGTTTTAGCCTACGATGCTTACAAGAATGAAAGTTTAGAATGTGAAACTTTAAAGTATGTAGAGCTTCATGAATTATTTGCAAATAGTGATGTTATTAGTTTGCACTGTCCTTTATTTGAAAGCACAAAAGGTATGATTAATAAAGCTAGTATTGAAAAAATGAAAGATGGAGTTATGATAGTTAATACTTCAAGAGGTCCACTTATTGTGGAAGAAGACATGAAAGAAGCTCTTAATAGTGGAAAAGTTCAAGGCTTAGCTAGTGATGTAGTTTCAACAGAGCCTATCCAAATGGATAATCCTCTACTAAAGGCAAAGAATGCTATTATAACACCTCACATATCATGGGCCCCAAAAGAATCAAGGGCTAGATTATTAGATATTGCAGTTGATAATCTAAAATCCTATGTAGAGGGTACTGTTAAAAATGCTGTTAATATGTAAAAATAAATATTAGTTTATTTATAATAGGCTCTCATTTGAGGGCCTTTTATAATGTGTACATAATGATGAAATAGGCTGAGTTTTAAAATTAATTGTTTACAATCTACAATAAATAATATACAATGAAGTTAAGTTAATTGCTAATAGAAATTAAAATATATGTTTTAAGTTTTACAAAACTTTTAGAAGGAGTGGAAAATATGAGAGTTGCAAAAATGACTGCACCAAATACACTTGAAGTGATGGAAGCAGAAGAGCCAGTAGTATCAAATGATAAAGAAGTAAAAGTACAAGTTAAAGCAGTAGGTATATGTGGAACAGACTTGCATATATTTAGAGGTGAAAGAGCTGACGTTGAACTTCCTAGAGTTATGGGACATGAATTATCAGGACTTGTAACAGAAGTAGGTAGTGCTGTAGATAAAGTAAAAGTAGGAGATAGAGTAGTTTTAGATCCAGTTTTTGCTTGTGGAGTATGTCCAACTTGTAAAAAAGGATTTCCAAACGTTTGTGAATCAGTAAAATGTTATGGAGTACAAATGGATGGTGGATATCAAGATTATATAGTTGTAGACCAAAAGCATTTATATCCATTTGATGCATCAATTTCTTTTGAAAATGCAGCTTTAGCAGAACCATTTTCTATAGCAGCAAATATTTTAGAAAGAACTGTAGCTAAAGAAAATGATAATGTTTTAGTTATTGGTAGTGGTACTATTGGATTATCTATTGTACAAGCAGCTAAAGGTATGGGCGCAAATGTTATGGTAGCTGATGTAGTTGACACTAAGTTAGCAAAAGCATTAGAAGTTGGAGCAGATAAAGTAGTTAACAGCAAAAAAGAGTCTCTTGAAGAAGCTGCAAACGAATTCGTTGCAGGTGGATTTGATGTAGTAATAGATGCTGTTGGTATAACTCCATTATTTGAGCAATCTATACAATTTGCTGCACCAAGAGCAAGAATAGCTTGTATCGGTTTTGATGCAAGACCAGCTCAAATACCACCAGTTGTAATTACGAAGAAAGAATTAACTATCGTTGGTTCTAGAATGAACTGTTATCAATTCCCTAAAGTAATGGAATGGTTAAACGAAGGAAAAATTCAAGCTGAATTGATGATATCTAGAAAATATGATGTAAATGATATACAGAAAGCTTTTGAAGAAACATTAGCTAATGGAGAAAGCATTGTAAAGACTTTAATTACATTTTAAGATTATAAGTATATTAGAATTGACGTAAATGAAGAGCAAAATAAACTATTGCAGCAAGTTAATATCCCAATAAGTTTAAAAATGAATGTATATAACGCACAAGATTGCTTCTAAAATCTAGTGCGTTTTTTTTATAAATATAGTTCGTATAATTCTTCTTCCTAATATATATACTAAGGTTATTAATATTATTAAACTATGTTTTGGATTATGGTGAAATCAACAATTCTTTAAAACAGAGTATATAATAAAAAAAGAGGAGAAGAGAATTATGAATAACAATAAAAATAGAAAAAGAGACAGAAAAAAAAGCAACCCTGAATTAAGAAAAATGGAACCGAGAGATAATGCTAATACAGGAATAATAGATGGTAAAAAAATCGGAGTACACGAAGCACAGCATGAAAAATAGGAATATACCTTAATATGGCTATGCTTAGGTTAATGAGTATTAAAGGAAGACGTGCACTTTTATAAGGTGTTGTAGTTTACAAAAGTAGGTCTCCATAGAAAATTCATATAAGCAATAAGTAATCTAAAAGATTAGTAGTGATTCAGTTACTAGTCTTTTAGTTGTAGATGATAGTATGTAGTGGAATTTTAGAGTATAATAGAACATACCTATAAAATACGCTTGAACTTGGAGAGTGATTAAACTGTACAAAGTTATTGTAGTTGCAGAAGATGCTATAACAAGAGTTGGCATAAGTCATTTGATATTTTGGGAAAAATATGGTTGCACTGTAGTAGGAAATGCATCTGATTTTGAAGAAATGATTCAATTAATTAAATTAGAAGAACCTGAATTGATTTTTGCTGAAATAAGTGGGACAAGTATTGGTGAAATAAAGCTTACTGAAATAATGAAAACACAATGTCCCAATAGTGAATTGATTATTGTTGGTTCTAATAAAGACAAATTTTATATAGATAAAATTTTAAAATTAGGTGCCTTAGATTATATAGAGAAAAAATATTTTGTTTCTAAAAAACTCATTGAAAAATTAGATTATTATAGCGAGATATTATCTAAAAAAAACAAAGACAATAAAGAAATTAGTAAAGATATAATTGTTGCAGCACAAGCACAAATTTTGACAGAAATACTTTATGGTAGAAGAAGTGAAATAGAGTTAAATCATAACATATTACAGCTCTATGGCGTATCTTTTCCTTATAATAATTTTGTTGTATTTATGACTAGAATTAATAATAACAAAGTAAATATAGAGAATAATAGAAATGGCAGATTTTTAGAAGATATTATTGAGACAGGTGGAATAACATATATATGTAATAGTAGCTTAAATGAATTAAGTTTTATCTATAATTTTAGAGTTACAGACCAAAGAAACAAAGAGACTAATGTAAGCAATATGGGCAAAAGGATTTTCTCAATTATGAAAAAATATTACCAATTGGATGCAACTATTTATATTAGCAGTTTTCATAAAGAAGTTTCGAATATATCTTTAGCCTATCAGCAGTGTTGTAAAGT
Organism: Clostridium sp. DL1XJH146; assembly: GCF_054819755.1. Classification (NCBI taxonomy): domain Bacteria; kingdom Bacillati; phylum Bacillota; class Clostridia; order Eubacteriales; family Clostridiaceae; genus Clostridium; species Clostridium sp. DL1XJH146. The sequence goes on along the minus strand of NZ_JBTVVN010000017.1, from coordinate 42,458 downwards.
TTATAAGAAGAAACATAGAGTTTCTTCTAGTCAATTCATATATTACGATGAATTAAAAGCTGATATAACTATGAAAGAATCACAATCATTTGATACATATGTAGAAAAATTAGATATAGCTATAAAAGAAAGGGATGACGTGAAAATAAAATATGCCATCTCTAGCTTTATCAATGAATTGCACAAACTTAACTACATAGAATTAAGTGGATTAAGATATGTTCTCTCAGCCATAATATATAGGATAAATGTTTATATTGAAAGAATAGGTTGTAATTGGAGTGAGATGTGGGGTGAAGATATAAAGCCTTATGTTGTCATTGAAGAATTAGAAAATAAAAGTGATTTTATAGAATTCATTCAACATATAGGAGAACGATTGGTAATTATTATAAATAGCAATACAGAGAGCAATGTTTATATAAAGCAAATGAAAGATTATGTAAAAAAATACTATACAGAAGATTTCAATATTAAAGAAGTAGCTACCGAAATTGGTCTTACAACCTCATATATGAGTACTTTATTTAAAAAAAGTACTGGGCAGACGTATAAAGATTACTTAATCAATTATCGGTTACTAAAAGCTAAGGAGTTACTGTCAAACACAACAGAAAGTGTAGCCACAATATCTCGAAAAGTAGGCTATGAAAATGAAAATTATTTTAGCAAGATATTCAAAATAAAAGTAGGAGTAACCCCTTCTCAATATAGGAGTAAATATTATATGCTTAATAATTATTAGGCAAAGGTATAAATATTATTTGAATATGTAGGACCAAACTCTTGTGATGATAATCTAATTAATTAAACAAAAGCTTATATATAAACTTCGTTTTGAAACGGATTACAAATAAAAAAGAATTATAGATAGAAAAAAAAGAAAGATAATATTAAAAAAGTGCACTTTTAAAAAGGTGAACTTTTTTTATTTTGTAGACAAACAATAAAATGAAAGTTAATAGTATTTATGTTCATTAACTGTCAGAATAATAGATGCTATAATGTTTACATCAAACGATAATTAGAAATTTGCAAGGTGCAATTAGCAATTAGCAATTAAGGATTATATTACTACGCAAAACTTAAAATTAATTAAAGATTTTCTGAAGAATGAGAAGAATCATATATAACTGTGCACTATGAACTAAAACAGAAAGGATGATATTATGAGCAGATTTGTTTTGGATTTAAGTAATGAAAAATGGCAATGTGAACATATTAGACCTGGACAAGGTGTTAAAGAGGAATTCCATAAAATACCATGTGAACGTCAAGGTTCAGCTTTTAACTGGAATTATGTAAAAATCCCCGGTGATGTTTATACAGACCTCCAAAGAGTAGGGGAAGTTGATGATCCATACTTTGGGCAAAACATGCACAAAATGAAGTGGGTTCAAGAGCAAGAATATTGGTATATGTGTAAGTTTAACGTACCAAAAGAAATGGAAGGCAAAAGAATTAATGTTGTATTTGAAGGCGTTGATTATAGTTGTCAGGTGTGGTTTAACGGCCATGAGCTAGGTGGACATGAAGGTATGTTTTCAGAGTTTTCTTTTGAAATTAGTCCTTTTGTTAATTACGGACAATGGCTTGCAGGTTCAAATATTTTATTAGTTAGGTTAGATCCACCGCCAAGAAATTTTGAAAGAGTATCAGGTATGAAGTTTAATTATAATGGAGACTATCATACAGGGCTTGTACCCTTTGGTATCTGGAGACCTATTAAACTTATAGCAACGGATAATGTGAAAATTGAGAATACTAGAATAGAATCTTATGTTAGTGGTGATGATGCTAAAGTATCCTTTGATGTTTTAATTGATAATTTAGTAGCACAATCAGAAAATATGACGGTGGAATTGACTATTGAAGGTAAAAACTGTGATACAAAAACTATAACAAAAACTGTTGATTCATTAATTTCATCAGGTGAAAACAATATTAAATTTGATATTGAAATTCAAAACGCTAATTTATGGTGGCCTTGGGACATGGGAGAACAAAATCTTCATAAGGCTACGATAAGAGTAATAAAAGATGGCTATGTAGTAGATGAGAGAGTTGAAACTTATGGTATAAGACAAATTGAAATGGCAATGAATCCGGGGTATACAAAAGAAGAAGCAGAAAATCCATGGACCTTTGTTATAAATGGTAAGAAGACTTATATGCGTGCTGCTTGTTGGGGCGGACAACCTTCATTATTATATGGAAAGAATTCTGACGAGAAATACGAAAAATTATTGAATATGGTGAAGGAAGGGAATATAAATCACCTTAGAATATTTGGATGGCACCCACCAGAGGTTCCGGCTTTCTATAGATTATGCGATGAATTAGGAATAACAGTTTGGACGAATTTTACTTTCTCAACAAATGTTATTAGAAAAGAGCTACCTTTTGCTAGTGCTATGATTAATGAATGTATGGCCATTGTAAAAGAGAGAAGAAATCATCCATCAGCTATTTTCTGGATGGGCGGAGAAGAAGTATCTTTTACAGATGCACATGCTGAAAGTGGCAACAAAAAGCTTATGTCTATGATTGGAAGAGAAATAAAAAGATATACTAATACACCTTATGGTTTAGCATCACCGTTAAGTAATGAGACAGGTATAAAAATGGGATACAAGCCTAAAGAATCTCAGCATGCAAATGAGCATTACTATGGTGCAGGAAATGTGTTTATGGAAGATTATTATCCATCTTTAGATTGTTGTATTGTACCAGAACTTACTGCTGCATCGGCTCCAAGTGTAGAGAGTCTTAAAAAATTCATTCCAGAAGACGAACTGTGGCCAATGGGAATGAGTTGGGCTTATCATTGGGCAGATATTGATTATTTGAAAATCCTTAATGTAGAAGTTTTTGATGATGTTAAAATGGGTTCTTTAGAAGAATTTGTAGAAGCTACTCAATTGGCACATGGTATTATATTGCAATATGCGCTTGAGTATTATAGAAGAAGAAAGCCATATAATAGTGGTGTTGCTTTATGCCATTTTATCACTCACTGGCCAGATATTAAATGGGGACTTGTTGATTATTATGGCAATAAAAAATTATGTTTTGATTACGTAAAAAGAACCTATTCACCATTACTTATTAGTTTAGCTTATGATAAGAGAAGATGGGATGAGGGAGAAGATTTTAAGGCATCTATTTGGATTGTTAATGATTATTATAAGACAATGGATGATTTGACTATCAACTATAAAGTATCTGATGAAGAGGGAAGAATTATAGTTGAAGATACTAAAAAAGTTGCTAAGGTTGAGGAAACTAGCTCAGAAGAGTTTGTTAATCTTGGTTGCAAAACACCAAAAGGAAAGACTTTTAATATTTCTATTGAGTTATTGAATGCGAATAATGAAGTAATTGCAGATAATGAATATACATTATTGGTAGGAAACCAAGAAAAGGTAAAGGCTATTTGTAAGGCAATGAGATTAGATGCAGATGATAGAGAAAGAAGAATGCCTGGATTTTATAGATACTTTCCTGAGAAATGGGTATAATTGTAATGCACAATGCACAATGCACAATGCACAATGCACAATGCACAATGCACAATGCACAAATTGCAATTTGCAATTAGCAATTAGCAATTAGCAATTAGCAATTAGCAATTAATGGACAGAATAATCATTAGCAGTATATTTCAGTGTGCTATCTTATTAGAATAGCAGTTTAAATAAGCAATAACATTTTAAAATATACCCCCCCAATAAAAAAATAAACCATTTTGCTTATATTTAGCAAAGTGGTTTATTTAGATATAATCAATAATGATTAAGTTAGAATTGCATATTAAAAATGGTATCTAGAATACTAGTTAAAAAATAATAATTAGCTATGTGTATTATTAGAATATCTTTAACGGGTATTGAGGATATTACGAAAGGAAAAAATACAAATATGAATATTGGATGGATAGAAAAAAGAAATAAGAAAATGGTTTGTTTTAATAATGGTATAATACAAGTTCAAATAGTTCCTTCGTTAGGAGGTAAAATATCTTCGATTAAATTTTTAGAAAATGGATTTGAATTTTTAGAACAGAATAATTTGAAGAATTATGAAGATACACATTTATATGACTCCTTTGCTAACTTTTCTGTGGATGGATTTGATGATTGTTTTCCGAGTATTCAAGAAAGTACTGAATATTATAATGGAGAGAAAGTTACTTATCCTGACCATGGAGAGATATGGTCATCATCAATGGATACCATATTGAAAGAAGATAGTATAGCATTATCTATGAAGAGTTCAATATTGACATACACATTTTCTAAGAAAATTTCAATACGTGAACAATCAGTAATTATAGATTACACCATTGTTAATACAGGCACAGAAGACTTAGAAGCCTTCTACACAGTGCATTGTTTAACAAGATGTGAGGAAGATATGGTTCTTAATTTTCCAAAAGGAACTAAAGAAGTATTGAACGTTTGCGAAAGTGATGTACTTGGTGAATTCGGTAGTATTCATAAGTTTCCAGAAACTACGGATATAAAAGGTAAGCAATATAGATTAGATCGTATTAAGCCCAAAACAGCGAAAAAATGCGAAAAATATTATGTGCTAGGAAACTTGGAAGAAGGCAGATGTGGTGTGTATTACCCTAAGAGTAAAATGATGTACGAGATGCTATTCGATGTTACTAAACTACCATATTGTGGCTTTTGGCTAACAGAAGGTGGATTTAAAGATTCCTACAATTGTGCCTTTGAACCTTCTTCAGGATTTTATGATTCAATGGAGGTTGCAAAAGAAAATGATAAATTCAACAAAATAAAACCCAATGAAACTTTTGAATTCAGTCTAGAAATTGTTCTTTCTAAAAGAAATGTGAACTATGCCCTATAAACATAATATTATCACGATAAGTGGAAAAACATCATAGTGATAACAAATAAACAATTATAATATATAGGGTGAATACGATAAGGAGGTATAGAACTTTGAAGAAAAATATAGTTTTTATTTTACCTGACCAAATGAGAGCAGACTATTTAGGTTGTTATGGAGCTACGTTTGCAAAGACTCCAAACATAGATAAATTATCAGAAGAAGGGACACAGTACTGTAATGCCATATCACCATCACCAATTTGTGTACCAGCTAGAGCATCTCTCCTCACAGGAGAAAATTCTGTAGTAAATGGAGTACTTCAAAATAGTGTATGGTTAAGACCGGACCATGAAGAATGTGGATTAAAAACATGGCCTAAGCAGTTATCAGAAAATGGATATGAAACTATTGCAGTAGGCAAAATGCATTTTTATCCTTGGGATGCTAAGGAAGGATTTCAAAAGCGAATAATTAGTGAAGATAAAAGACATTTTCTGGTTGAAGACGATTACGCAGATTATCTAAAGGAAAAAAAACTTAAAAAATTTAGAGCAATTGATTGCAAAGGATATGCAGAAGACAAAGGTGCAATGTATAATCCACTTCCAAAGGAAGATCAAGCTGATGCATGGATAGCACGCAAGGCTTCTGAGTATATAGATAGCTATGCAGAAGATAAGCCATTTGCAATGATGGTGGGATTTGTATCTCCTCACGACCCTTATGATCCTGATAAAAGTTATGCTGATTTATTTAAGTCAATAGAAATGCCAGAGCCCATACCAAGTACTGAAGACAGCGAGAGTTTTTTACCAGGATTGATAGAAGCCTACAAGGCACCTTGGGCACAAGTAGATTATTCAAATTTCACATTGGAACAAAAGAAAAAAGTGAAAGCTTATTATAGTGCATGCATACATGATATAGATGTAGGCGTAGGTAAAATAGTTGAAGCTTTAAAGAAAAAGGGAATTTACGAGGATACAGTTATTATATTTTCTTCTGACCATGGAGATTTTGTAGGCGATTTTGGATTGATGGGAAAATATCAATTTTATGAACCATCTATACACGTTCCACTTATTGTAAAAGATACAGCATTAGAAAAGAAAGGTATAAAGAAAGAGGAACTTGTAAGTTTAACAGATGTGTACTCTACAATTCTTCATATAGCAGGGATTGATGATAAAGAGACAGAGGATTCAAAGATATTGTCTTGTTATAAAGAAAAAACTTATGAAAACAGGGTTATTTTTGGAGCAACAGATATAGGGTATATGATAAGGTCGAAAAAATGGAAATATAGTCGTTATCGATCAGGGTTAACTATACTTATTGACTTGGAAAACGATAAACAAGAGCAAAATAATATTGCATATAAGAAAGAGACAATGGAAATAATGAAAGAATTAGATGAGCATATGCAATCAAAATTAATAGATTCTATGTTTAGAGGAAATACAGAGAAAAATGCAGATTTTACATTCCAGATGGAGAAGGGACCATTTTTCAGAAGAGACTGGGGAAGACCTTACCCTGTAAAAATCAGTAAAGTAGAAAAGTAAGAAGTTGTTTAAAAGTAAATAGATGTGGAAAAACATCAAGAAATATGACAAAATTGCATATATGTAAAGGTTTTTATTTGATAATATAAAGACATAAACAACATATTATTTAGAGGGGGAAACAGTATGAAAAAGAATTTAGTTAGTGGATTATTATGTGTAGCATTATCAGCTTCACTGCTTGTTGGATGTGGAAGTAACAACAATGCAGAAACAGCAAATGGTTCTGAAAAAGTAACAGTTACATTTTCAAACTTTTTCGTTGAAGGACAATCATCTCATGAATTAACAGAAGAGGCAGTAGCAAAATTCAATGAAGAGAATCCTGACGCTGAGATTATACTAGAAGAAATGCCATCAGATGCTTATTTAACACAGACGAGTTCACTTGGAACAGCAGATGATTTAGCAGAAATGGTTATGATTAATGGTTCTATGATGAAGTCATTTTCAGATATAGGAGTTATTATTCCATTGACAGATATGATAGAAGGGTCTGACCTTGAAAAGGTTATGAAGCCTGGAATTTTTGAAGAATGTACAAATCAAGATGATGGTGAAATTTATTCAATTCCAATAGCTACAGGAACTTATGGATTTATTCTTTACAATACAGATATTTTTGAAGAAGTAGGTATTACAGAATTCCCTAAAGATTTAGATGAGTTTAAAATTGCATCAGATAAACTCTTAGCAGCAGGATATATACCAATGGCAATGGGTGATAAAGCTCTTTGGCCAGCTGATTCATTAGCTTTCAGTTCTTTTGTTAACAACTTTGTAGGAAATGAGTGGTTCAACAATATTCGTAAGCATAATGGAGAAGCAAGTTTTACAGATGCTGAGTTTATTGCAGCACTAACAGCATACCAAAAACTTGGAGAAGACGGAACTTTCAATGAAGATTTTGCAAGTCTTACAAATGACGAACGTCAAGGATTATATACAAATGGTAAAGCAGCAATGATTTCAGCTGGTGACTGGGAGAGCAAGAATGTAGCTGAAAACAATCCTGAAATTGGAGATGTTACTAAAGCAGCAGCATGGCCAGCACCTAAAGAAAATGCTAAAGCAACTAATTCTATAGAGCAATCAGCTGCATGGGGTATCGCAATGGGTTCACATATTACAGATGCTCAAAAAGAAGTAGTTATGAAATTCCTTACAGAGTATATGTACACACCTGAGTGGGGCAAAACTATGATTGAAGAAAATAATGAATTTGTATCTTGGGAATGTGAATTTGATGCTAGTACATTATCAATTCCAGCAGCATCTGTTCAAGAAGCTCTTGAAACAGCAACTCCTTGTTTAAACTGGGATGCAACACTTGATCCAACAGTTAAAGAAGTATATCAAAGAGGATTACAAGAAATAATAATGGGATCTATTACTCCTGAAGACTTAGCTAATGATATGCAAGAAGAATACGAATTAGTAGGAGAGTAAGTTCGACTTAAATATATTGGATAAAATAGCTACCAATAACTAATATATTGGTAGCTATTTTAATAAAAAATCATTATAAAAAGGAGGCAGAGTTACAATATGAATAAATTACAATCTGAAAAGAAATCGACCATTTATAAGTACACTTTACCAGGATTTATACTTTATTTTTTAGCAATGATGATTCCATTAATTCTGTGCTTAGTTATCAGTTTTACCAGCTGGAGAGGTGGAAAGAAGATAAATTTTATTGGCCTAAATAATTATGTGAGATTATTAAAAGATGATACATTTTGGCTATCATTTTTTCATAACCTTGAGTTTATTGGAATTTTAATTGTATCACAGATTGGTATAGCATTTTTAATGTCTTTGTTCTTTCAAAGTAAAAAGATTTACTTTAAGGAATTTCATAGAAAAGTGATATTTTTGCCTTCAGTACTTGCTGCTATGGTTGTTGCAATGATATGGCAAATAGTTTATAGAAGTGATATTGGACTTATTTCATCTGTATTACAAAAATTTGGATTAGAGGGGAATATTCCTTGGCTTAGTAATGCAAAGTTGGTTATCCCGGCTATTTGTTTAACACTTACATGGCAATTCGTTGGTCAGTTTGTAGTTATAATTATGGCAGGAATGCAAAATATTGATGGTGCAATTGTTGAAGCGGCAGAAATAGATGGTGCATCCGCAATTCAACGTGCTAGGTATATTACATTTCCACTATTAAAGCCTACAATTAGTATTTGTTTACTTATTTGTATTTCAGGATGTATGAAGATGTTTGATATAGTATTTGGTATGTCAGGTGGTGGCCCTGGAAAATCATCTATGGTTACAGCTTTATATTCTTACAATTTGGCATTTGAATCTCAAAAAGTAGGATATGCATCTGCTTCAGCTATTGGGATGACAATACTTTCGTTGGCACTAGTGGTATTATTCAGAAAATTATTAGGAGGTAAGAATGATGAAAACTAAGAATAACTCTAAGAATTCAAAAAAAATCCTTTCTAAAATCCTTATTAATGTTTTTGCATGCTTAGTATCCTTTGTTTGTCTATTTCCTTTGATATGGATGGCTTATTCATCTTTGAAAGATAAAAGTGAATTTATGAGAGATACATTAGCGCTACCTACAAAACTAGTATTTAGCAATTTTCCTAAAGCTTTTGAAATCGGAAATTTATGGAGTGCCATGGGCAATAGTGCTTTTTATGTGGTAATAAATGTGTCATTAATGATAGTTGTATCAACGATTACTGCGTATTTTTTTGCAAGATATGATTTTAAAGGTAAAGGATTTATGAAGTTTATGTATATTATGGGTATGTTAATTCCTTTGTATGCGCTATTAGTACCGTTATTTGTACAATATAAAATGCTTAATATGATTAATAATAGATTTGCACTTATTATTACTTACTATGCAATGTCTATATCATTAGCTATTTTCCTTACTGAAAGTTTTATAGAAGGAATTCCTGTAGAGATAGACGAAGCGTCTATAATTGACGGTTGTAATATGAGACAAAGGTTATCAAAAATCATATTTCCACTTTGCAAACCAATCATTGCAACTACAAGTATTTTGACACTCTTAAGTACATGGAATGAATTTGCCTTTGCTGTAATTTTGACACCTGATAAAAGGCTTAGAACAGTTTCAGTAGCAGTACGTTCCTACTCAACTGGTAGAGAATTAGATTATACATTTTTAATGGCGGCACTACTCAGTACATCGTTACCTGTTATTATTACTTATATATTTTTTAGCAAACAAGTAATTAACGGTATGACAGCAGGTGCAGTTAAAGGATAGGCTATGTTTTGAAAAATTATTAATTAGCAATTAGCAATTAGCAATGTGCAATTAATGATGATTCTCCTCGTACCTCCGAGAATCTTTAATTAATTTAAAGACTCCCGAAGAATAAGGAAGTCATCCTTAATTGCAAACTGTACATTGCAAATTGCACATTATTACTAGAAATAATAATATTATTTTTAAACAATAGTTTGAATATAAACAATATTTTAAACATAACCAAAAGGTAAAGGAGCGTATACATGAAAAAAAGCGCAGCAACACTAAGAGCAGAAAAATACAGAAATAATGGTTCAGAATGGTTTGGCGGATTTGCCTATACAGAAGTAAAAGGTTTGGGCTATGAAGAAGGTATTCATAGAAGAGACCCAAGTAGCGTTATTCAAGTAGAAGATATTTATTACGTATGGTATACTAAGTCATGTGGACCTCATTTTGGACATTCCGCACAGAGAAATCCAATGAGTAAAATTTTTCCTTGGGACTATGCAGATATATGGTATGCAACTAGCATGGATGGAATCAATTGGGAAGAGCAAGGCTGTGCAGTTCATAGAGGGAACAAGGGTGAATATGACGAGAGAACAGTGTGTACACCAGATGTATTAGCTCATGAAGGTAAATATTATTTAGTGTATCAAGCAATTCCACAAGGAAATTATCAAGGGGATGATGAAAATACTGCTATGGCAGTGGCTGATAATCCAAATGGACCTTGGGTAAAAACTTGTCAAAACATATTAACTCCTATGGAAGGTGGGGAATGGTTTGGCAATGAAGATTGCTATAATTCGGGCTATTACTTAGGATTGACTCATGATCCAAGTTTGTTTTATTATAATGATAAATACTATTTATATTATAAATGTGGTTCAAATGAATTGACTTCTTTGAAACATTCAGGAGCGGATACTAGATGGGGAGTTGCTACAGCCGATTGTGTAACAGGTCCTTATACTCACAGTGAATATAACCCAGTTACCAATAGTGGTCATGAGACTATGTTATGGCAATATAAAGACGGTATAGGTGCTTTGCTAAATAGAGATGGTCCAGAGAAAGATACTATTCAGTATGCAAAGGATGGCATTAATTTTGAATTAATGGCTCATGTATATGACACTCCACAAGCTGGTGGAGCATTTAGAGGAAATCATAATGATGATTGTCCATTAGAAGGAATTCGCTGGGGATTATGTCACTATGATGAGAGAGGATCACAGTGGAACTATATTGTGAGATTTGATCTTGATAATAGGCATCCTTATGCTTTTGCACATCAATATCCAAAAAATAACTGTAGTGGATTAGGTCTTTGGTAGCAATTAATAGAGAGAATAATATGCACGTTAGAGTCTATGAAAATTGAATCTGACGTGTTTTTTGAAATAGTAAGAAGTTTTCTGATTATAAAAAGGATAGAAGGAAATTATTATGGATAAAAATATTACAATTCAAAAGCATTTTAAGAGGGTTTTTGGAAAAGTAGTCTTACTTACATTTATGATAATAGTTATTATATGCCTTGTTTTATTATCCAAACAGGCTGAAAAAGAGCAAGAAAAGAAAATGCTATTAGCAGGTGAAAATGTAGTGGATACTTTGAATAGAGAATTATCGGATTATTCTATGCAACTATCCTATTTTATCACAGCAAATGGTAGGGAAGTTATCGAATTGCTAAATCAGCATAATGAACTAAGTGGACAAGAAAGATATATTTATGATAAAAAACTAGAGGAGAAATTCGGATCAAGTTTAGCTCTTCAGTTACAAGTGGTTTCTTTAGATTTTTATATGAAGGATATGAAGAAATATAGCTTTAAGGATAATTATTTATATTTTACAGAAACTTTGACAAGTCAAGAATGGTACCAAGATTCTTTAAATAATCCTGATAAGGTAAGAATCAATATAATAAATGTAGAGGATTCTTTTTATCGTACTGACCTTATAGATGGTAAAAATGTTTTAGCTTTTTCCATTATGACAGATAGAATTGGAGCAGGGAGTTCTGTTAATATGGCTAATATGTGCGTAGATTCTGATACAATAAGGCTTATAGAAAATGTGGATACTTGGTCAGATAGGGTTAGTATTTACATTATGAATAAAAATGGAAAAAAATTAGTTTCTTCAGAAGATTCACATTTAGAAGAAGCTTATGCCATTTTTCACAATGAGACACCAATGAATAGTAATATAAGATACTCAATGGATAATATACGGAATACTGGATGGAAAGTGATTACAATCGTAGATGGGGATGCCGTGACTTCTCAATATCGAAATATAATATTTATACTTTCATGTGGTATTGGTATTATGCTTATTTTCATATATTATTTTGTAAATAATTTATTAAAAAATATATTAAATCCACTTAATGAGCTTACAAAGACCATGGAAAAAACGGAGAATAATAGTACGCTGCAAAAATGTGAGGTTAATGGTTTATATGAGGTTCAGGTAATACAAAATACTTACAATAATATGATACACAGAATTAGTAACTTGATGCGATTGAATGAGAAAAAAGAACAGGAAAAGCACGAAGAAGAGATGAAAGTATTAGAACTTCAGTTGAACCCTCATTTTCTATCAAATACCTTAGGCAGCATAAGATTTATGGCTATTGTAGCAAAGTTTGAAGGTATTCAGAAAATGACAGAAGCACTAATTAATATACTTAACTCATCTTTTAGAAACAGTTATAGTTTCCATACACTAAAAGAAGAAATAAAGGTTATAGATTCATTTATATATATTATGCAAATACGCTATGTAAATAATTTTGAAGTCTTCTATCGAATTGAGAATGGGTGTGAAGACTGTCTAGTACCAAAGCTTTTTATGCAACCATTTCTTGAAAATACGATAACACATGGTTTTGAAGATAATGAAGATATAGGCGAAATACGAATTAACATCAAAAGAAATGAAAATAATCTGGATTTTAGTATTTGGGATAATGGATGTGGCATTAGAGAAGATAGAATACAAGATTTATTAAATAAAGAACCTCAAAATGGAAATAAAATAGGTATTGCCAATATAAATAAACGATTGAAATTATATTATGGCGATGAGTATAAAATCAGGATAGAAAGCGAATTAGGGAAGTTTACTGAGGTGAAGTTTTCTATTCCATACAGAGAAGAGTAAAGGAATGATTAAATGTATAGTATTTTATTGGTAGATGACGATGTAATTAATAGAGTTGCAATTGTAACTATGGTTGATTGGCAGAGTCTGGGATTTAAAATTACTGGTCAGGCTAGTAATGGAAAAGCTGCCTTGGAATTTTTAGAGAATAATAAAGTACACTTAATTATTACAGATATGAAAATGCCAATTATGGGAGGCCTGAAATTTATAAAAGAAGTTCGGAAAAAGGACAAAGAGGTTAAGGTTATAGCCCTAAGTTCCTATGATGAATTTGATTTAGTAAGGCAAGCCTTTAAATTAGATATAGAGGATTATATATTAAAAGCAGAATTGTCAAATCAGTATTTGACTACTTTTATGCTTAATATAAAAGAAAAATTATCTAAGGCAAACAATTTAATAATCAACTCAAATCAAGAAAATGATTTTGAAGAATATGCTTTAGGTAAAAAAGCAATTATTGGGACCGAATTCGAAAATTATTATTGCCTTATGATACAAATAGAAGATTTAGAATCTGTTCGCAAACGTTTTGTAGATTTAAAAAATGAGCTTTTTGTGCCTGCAGAAAAAATATTGATGCAGATTCCTAAAGTAGCAAAATCATGTAATGTTATAGAATACACATATTCGAGACTCTTGGTATGCTATAAGACCAACGAAGTAGAGGATGAAAGTATTAGATTGCTGTGTAGGCAAGTGATAAATGTGCTTAAAAACTATATGAATATTGAAGTATCTATAGGAGTTAGCGATTGGCATCAGTCTAGCACAAAACTTTTAAAAAGTATAGAACAAGCAATTAAACGTTTATCTTTAAGATATGTATATGGGGATAAAAAAGTATTTACAGAGTATGAGTCAAAAGAGTTTGACTTAAAGGGAACATTAGCTAGAGAAAAAGATTATAAAAAGCTCTTGAAAAGTTTTAAGGAATTTAGTGATGAGGAATTATTTCAAAGTCAGCGAAATTTATTTAATAAAAAAGAGTTTGAAAACGTAGATGAGCTAAAAAAGAAATGTATAAATTTAATCTATTTTGAAGCTTTGATGCTTGAGAATAACGGTGATAATATATGGAATATATGGGGTAGAAAAGTTAGCTTTTACAATAAGTTTAAGCCACTTGTTACTAGCGCTGATGTTTTAATGTGGATGTTCAATTTTGATAGATGTATTATGGATTATTTGAAGAAAAAATACGAGAATAAGATAAACAGTGATAGACAGTCTATTGTTAAACATTATATTGATGATAATTATGCCAATCCGGATTTATCACTAAGAGAAGTTGCAAGCTTCGAAGGCTTAAATGAAAAATATTTTAGCTCAAAATTTAAAAAAGAATGTGGTATGTCATTTGTTGAATATCTAACAAAAGTTAGAATAGATGCAGCTAAAAGTTTAATAGAAAATACCAACATGAAATTATATGAGGTAAGTAGAGCGGTGGGCTACAATAATGCGGAGCATTTTGCAAGAGTTTTTAAAAAGAAAGTAGGTATATCGCCAAGAGAGTATGGAAATAGAAATTAGATATTGCTATAAATAATTAGATGTTAATAAGCTAATAATAAAGAAACCCCAGTAGAATTAATTATAAATTTTACTAGGGTTATTTTTGCTTATTTATTTGTGAATTCAAGAATTTTATTATGATAACTCAAGATACATATCATACCATTTAGCACCACCGTGCACAGATTGAGAAACACCTTCATTAATATAACCAAATTTAGAATAATATTTTATTAAATGCTCCTTACAGGTAAGTAATATTCTTTTCCTATTATTTTTTTTTGCATTTTCAATGAAATTATTCATTAGTTCTTCTGCGTAGCCATTTCTTTGATATTCAGGATGGATATCAAGTCCGAAAATCACAACATTATCTCCATTTTGTATATGCAGGTCCATAGTTTGAAAAAATTCATCTTGAATATGAGTTTCGTTAGTTATACCACCATTAATAAACCCTATAATTTTATTATTTAATTCAGCAACAAGAAAACCTTCAGGGAAAACAGATAATCTTTCTTTAAGTGCTTTTTTTGTAGCTCCTTCAGCCATTGGGAAACAAATCTGTTCTATTTTAGTGATGCTATCTAAATCGTTCATTGATGCGATTCTTATTTTTAATTTATCCAATTTAATACACCTCTTTTGAGATATTATAACATATATTAAAGAGAAAATAGAATAAATTTATGAAAGCTATAATACAATTATTGTGGAGTAGTATTAATTTTTTTATTCTAATAATAGCTTCCAAGGGGTGGTAAAGATGAGTAATGATGAAATTTATGGTGCAGTAGGGGATTCAATTGCAGAATTTACGGATATAAGTAAATTTTGTACTGATGGATACGATAAATACTCTAGTTATGCAATTGGGCTTAATCCCTATTGTGATGGATATCATAAGTTTAAGCCCGGAAAGGATGGGGATATTAAAGAGAATAAATCATATATTGTGTATACAATGAAAGATGGACTTCATCTTTTAGGTTACGAAATATATCATTATGATTCAGATGAGGATGGGTTTGGTGCAGAAACTGAATATGTTTATGGATATATTGACAAAGATTATAATGTAGTTATTCCTTTTACATATTGGCATGCAAGACCTTTTTCAGATGGTCTTGCTCATGCAGCAACAAATAGGACAACTTGGTTTTATATAAATAAGAAAGGTCAAAAAGTTATTGATGGACCTTTTAAACAGGCAGGTCGTTTCAGAGATGGATTAGCATGCGTTCAGGATTACTCAGGTAAATACTATTATATTGATAAAAATGGAAAGGATGTATTCCAAAAAAAGTATTTTGCAGCATATGAATTTTCTTATGGATTTGCAGTGGTTTGTGATGTACCTAATAAAGAGTATTATATCAACAAAAGAGGTAAAGCTGTTTTTAATAAAATTTTTAAAAGTGCAGGTCCTTTTGTCAATGAAAAGGCTTTTGTGCACTTTAATGAAAAGGAAATAGGTTACATAGACATGGATGGTAAGGAAGTTGAGAGAGAATTAAAGTAAATATTGAATCTCGTTGAATATTTGGTATAATTAAACATGGGTATATTTACAAAATTTAAAATAAATATGCAAGGAGCATTTATAATGAAGAAAAAAGTAAATTTAAATATGTTGATACCTTACATAGGTTGTATTATTGCATTAATTGGAGTCTTAGTAATATCAAAAATATCAGAGACTGCTGGTTTTTATTCTTATGTAGCTGGATCGGCAATAGTAATTGGTGGTTTAATTAGAATAGTAAGTAAGCCTGTTCCAAAAGATAAATGATTAGCTTTCTTGTATCATTTAAACACAATTTAATGTTATACTTTTTATCTTTTGATTTTATAGGTGATTGTTTTTATAATGAGATTGGTCTTTGTTTTAACTTTTTTGTAACAATTAATTTTACTATAGTAGTAAAATTAATTGTTAGAATGGGGGATAGTTATGTTTACAAAGATAAAATATTTTAGCCAAGATTATAAGCATTTATTTGTATTGTCATATTATATTGTAATTTTAGTAACCTACAGTATATTCAATAAATCAGTAGTTCCTAAATATATGATGCATTCAGTTATTGATGATTATATACCTTTTGTGAAAATAATGGTTGTACCATATGTATATTGGTACGCATTTATAGTAGTTCCTTTCATATTTTTTGCTATAAATAATAAAAAAGATTTTTATAATTTAGCTTTTTTTATTTTTGCAGGAATGACCATTAGTTTTATTATTTATGCAATATTACCAAATGGACATAATTTACGCCCGGCTATTTATGAAAATGATTTTCTTTCAAATTTGATTAAGTTATTATACTCTATAGATAAGCCTACTAATTCTGCTCCTAGTATGCATGTAATTGATACTATTGCAGTATATGTAGCAGTAATGAACAACGAAAAATTATCTAAAATTAAAAGAATAAGAGCTATTACTCTCATATCTATGATTCTAATCATTTTATCTACTGTTATGATTAAGCAACATTCTATATTGGATGTTTTTGCAGGAATGGCACTAAGTTTAGTTTTGTATGTCGTGATATATAAGTTAGATATTTTAAGTATCTTTGCAAATATGAGATGGAGGAAGAGAAAAGCTAGCTTTATGGCTAATGATAGTGGTAACAATACAGGTACTAGCATCCATTAGAATTATGAAATAAATAAATTAGTTGATTAAAGTTCCAGTAGTTAAAACTACTGGTTTTGTTTTGCAGAAAATCGCAATGGATTTTATTGACGGAGAGAAGATAGCTGACTATAATTAAATGGAGTGTTTTTTTTGATATTAATGGTAATCGATAAATGAAGGAGAGGATTAATTGAGTGGAAAAGTCAGTAAAGAAATGATGACTATATTATTAGTAAACCAACAATTTGAATATATGATAAATATTGTTGAAGATGAAGAAAGGCATGAACGAGAGCTTATTGATATGATTGATGAGGAAAAATCGAGCTATATAGGGTCTGTTGTTTTAGGGTTGAATAATGCGATATTTTAGAAAGCTTATAAATTCTGTTTTTTCTAACAAACAGATGAAAAAGAACGCTATAGTAGCTATCTTTTTAGCGGTTTTAATATTTGTTTGTATACTAGGGGTTTTTAGTAATTATAGTAAAAATTATATTAATCATACCATCGATGATTTGGAGTTTGAATCCAATAGTTATGCTGAGTATTTTAAAAAAGAGTATAATACAAATTGTGATTATATCAAACTTATAGCTGATTTATTAAAGACCCATTATTCAGTTATGGACAACGAAGGAATAAATGATATAAAAATCGAAGAAATAAAGTATATTTTCAATAGTATAAATGAAGAAGACAATTTTATCTCTAAAATATATTTTGTTGACGATAAATCTGGTGAAGGGATTAGTAGTAAAGGTTTTGTTGCTTTTTCTGATATGGCTACTGACCTTAGAGAAAGGGACTGGTATAAAGCAGCAAATCAATCTGATGAGGTAATAATATCTGATGTATATGAGGATATAAATACACAAAAGCCTTGTATGACGTTAAGTTACACCCTTAGAAATGAAGGACAATTGCTTGGAGTATTAGCAGCAGATATTTTTCTTGAGGATTTCAATGCATATTATAGTGGAATGGTACAAGATAATGAGACAAAGCTTACTGTTCTTTCAGAAAATGGAATTATTATTATTGATAATAATAATGAAAATTTAGGGAGGGATGTTAGGGATGTATTAAATAAATATATTGATAGAGGATCGGATTATAGTTGGAATAAAATAAAGGATAAAGACTCAGGAGAAATAAGAAAATACGAAGAAAACAATAAAAATATAAATTTATACTATTCAACAATTTCAGAAGTAGGCTGGAAGGTTTTTTGTATAGCTGATTCTTCAATAACAGAAAATGCAATTAACAAGACATTGTATATATTATTATTGATTGGAGTAGTAGTGTATCTTTTAATGATTATATTTCTCTTATATTATACAGCTAAAAATGAGAATACTGATATGCATACAGGATTTATGAAACTCAGTGCCTTTGGTAAAATGATAGAGTACAATAAAACATTTATGAAAAGTCAGTTTTTATTATTTGTAGATATTAAAAACTATAATTTTGTAAAAACAGAATTAACAATGGAAGAATACGAAAAGTTCATGGAGATTTATTCGTACAATATAAGACAAGCGTTCAAAAAGAGCTATAGAATAGCAAGAGGAAGAGATGGGATTTTGATAGTTTCTCCAGCTCACCCAGAAATCAAGCATTTTAAAAACACCATAAATAAAGCTATTGGAAAATTTGATAAATTTGAAGTTGATTTTAATGGTGATGTTTACAAATTGGAGATGTCCTTTTATCTTGTTGAATATTCAAAAGAAAACCTTATTGATTTTACTAAAAATCTTATAAAATCAGAAGAAGCTATTATAAAAAAAGAATATGCAAGCAGTAGATTAATAGATATAACCTATGATGAGCTCATAGAAAAATCCAGACAAGACCTTAAGAAACTTAAATTTTTGAGAAATTCTATTGAAAATAGTAATATTGTTCCTTTCTATCAGCCAATAATTGATGTTGCTTCTGGTAAGATAGAAAAATATGAAGTTTTGATGAGAATAAAAGATGGTGATAATTACTTAGCGCCATACCCGTATATATTAATTGCAGAAAAATATAATATAATTAATTTAGTTGATTCTATGGTTCTAGAAAAGGCATTACAGTTTAAGAATAAAAATGATAAAGAGGATAAATTGATATTTTCATTTAATGTATCTGGTAAGTCTGTAAATGATGGAAGTTACCTAAGGAAAGCTACTTCATTAGTAGATAAATATTCAATAAGTCATGATAAGATAGACTTTGAGATTACAGAAACAGAAAAACTTTATGATATTAGTAAAACTAATGATATACTTATGCACTATGTAAATAAGGGTTATAGCTTTTCAGTAGATGATTTTGGTACTGCCTATGCTTCTATTGCTTATTTAAAGCAGATACCAGCTAGTGTTGTCAAAATTGATGGTTCTTTTATTAAAGACATGGATAAAAATGAAGAAAATTATTATCTAGTAAAGTCAATGATTGCAATGGCTAAGGGCTATAAAAAGAAGGCTTTGGCTGAATTTGTTGAAACAGAAGAAGTTTACAATAAATTAGTAGAGCTTGGTATAGATTTAGTACAAGGATATTACATTGGAAAGCCTGCTGATGATATATTGAAATAATTTTAAAATCTACTTTGGAGTTAGAATCCAGAGTAGTTTTTTAATGATAGGTGGAAATAGAATGATGTGAATTCACAGTAGCAATAAACTAATAAATAGTTTATAGTTATAGAGGGATTTATGATAAAATGAAGAAATGATAACTAGGATTATAATTTTCTTTGAAATAAGTATTGAAATTAAAGTTAATATATTATTTTGGAATATGGAAGTAATAAATTAAGGCAAAACTTATTTGGGAGAGATGTAAATTAGGAGATTTACTTAGCAGAAGGCAAAAATCACTAAAAGTAGGTGGACTTTTGAAAATTAGAGATTTTTTCACATATAAGAAATTACATTTTAAATTTAAGAGTATTTTAATGAAGAATTTTGTAATAATACTAATTGCTTTCATAGTACCTTTATTAATTGCAAACATTGCAATTTATAGACAAGCTACAACTATTGTTCAAAGAGAAGCAAGGGAAGCAAATATTAATATGTTGTGGAAAACTAGCAAGTCTATAGACTTAGTTTTCGGGCAAATAGATCAGGTGATATCTCAATTAGGTATGGACCAGGAAGTGCTAAATTCAGTTATTGACCCTAGCCTCAGTAACACTTCGCGAAACCTTTCTGTAATAAATAAGATTAGGAATGTTGCTATTTCAAACGAATATATACATTCTATATATGTATATTCTGCATTTGGAGAGTCTATTATCAGTTCGAGTGGTGAGGTATACCCCTGGTATAAATTTTATGATAAAAAATGGTTAAGTAGTTATTCATCAACATTTTTAGGAACACATCAGATAAATACGAGAACTATGGAAGATAAGTTTGGAAAAGAGACAAACAGCGTAACATTAATACGTAACTTACCATTTTCATCTTGGAGTAAAGTGGGCGCATTGGTTATTAATATAAATGAAGATCAATTATATGGAACTATTAAGGGTATGGATGAGTATAACAAGGGAGAATTTCTTGTTATCAATAATGAAGGAAGAGTTATTTCCTACGGAGATAAAACTAAATTAGATTATAATTTAGAATCCTATGAATATATAAAGAAAATATTAACAAATGAAGAAGACTATTTTGTAGAAGAAGTAGATAACGAGAAAATATTATTCTCCTATGTGAAATCGCCATATAATAAATGGACTTATATTTATATGATACCTCTATCTGAATTGTATAATGATTCATCTTATCTATTTAAGATAATTGGAATTATTACGATAATAAATATTTTTATTTGTCTAGCTTTTGCTTTTTCTATTTCGCAAAAGATATATATTCCTATTAAAAGACTAATAGATTTAATAGATAAAAAATCAAAATTTACGTTAGAAGGTAAATTTCAAAGTTCGATAAATGAATATGATTTTTTGGATCAAGCTTACAATTTTGTATTAGACAAAAATTTGAATATGCAAAATACTATAAATAATAGTAAACCAATAATTAAAGAAAAACTATTCAATAACTTGTTAACAGGTAAAGGTTTAAATGTGCAAGAAATAGAGGGTAGACTCCAATTTTTAAATATTGATTTTACTTTTGAGAATTTTGTTGTAATAGTAATGCAAATAGATGATTATAATGAATTTGTGACAAATTATGATGAAATAAAACGTAATCTATTTAAGCTTCAATTAATAGAAATTATTGAGAAATTGATCAATGAAAAGTATATTGGTGTAAGTATTGAAATAGAATCTAATAGACTTGTTTCCATTATAAATTATGGAGAAGAGAATGTATTAGTGAATGACAATAATGATATTGTAGAACTAGCTAGGAAAATAAAAAATATGGTAGAAGAATACTTTCCATTTACCATTACAGCTGGTATAGGGATGGTATATAAAGATCTATTTAATATAAAATTATCCTATAATGAGGCTTTAAAAGCATTGAGATATAAAATATATCAAGGAAAAAATAAAATAATTGATATTGGGACTATAGAAGAAGATGAAGGAGAACTATATTACTATAATTCTGAGAAAGAAAGGTTATTATTAAACAATATTAAAATTGGCAACAGGGATAAAGTTCAAGCTATAATTGAAGAACTATTTTTGTCAATAATTAATAATAGAAACATATCTACTATTTATATTAAAGAGTATTTTATAAGAATAATTAATCAAATAATTGAATCTGTAATTAATAGTGGAATAAATTTGGAAGATATATTTGAGAAAAAACGAAATGTATACGATGAGATTTTAGAAAAAGAAACAATTTCTGATTTGGAAAATTGGTTTAAAGAAATATGCCTATCTATTGTGGGCTATATAAATGTAACCAATGAATCAAAAGGAAATAAAAATATTGAAAATGTCCTTCAGTATATTGAGAAAAATTTTAATAAGGATATATCTTTGAAAGATGTAGCTGACTATGTGGATTTGAATCCATCATATGTAAGTACAATATTTAAGGAAAATATAGGAGAATCATTTGTAAGTTATTTAAACAAAACACGTATAGAAAAAGCAAAAAAATTGATAGTTAACACTCAACATACTATTAAAGAAATTGGATTTAGAGTTGGCTTTAATAGTCTACAATCTTTTTTTAGAATATTTAAAAAGTATGAAGGTATAACCCCAGGACAGTATAGACAGAATGAAAGTAAGGAGGTATAGCCTTATGAGAAAAAAACTATTATATTTTATAATTTTCGCAGTTAGTAGTATTGCCATTGTTATATTTATTAGTTTATTTTTTAATAGAGGAAAAGACATAAGCTCAAAATTAGAAATAATTAAAGACAATAATATTGAAGATGAACAGGAATTAGTAGATTATAATAAAGATTTAATTGTGTTAAAAGTTGCGCACTATTTACCGGAATCTCATCCTCAGCATACTGCATTGATGAATAAATTTGTTCCAATTATTGAAGAAGAGAGTAATTGGAAGATAAAAGTTGAACTGTATCCAAACAATAAACTTGGAAAAGAAAGTGAGTATATTGAAGGAGTTAAGAAGGGTACTATTGAAATAGGAATAGGGAGTCAATCATTATTGGACGAGATTAATGAGCTTAACATAATCAAATTTCCATATGTTTTTGAAAATTACAATGAAGCAGAACAAATATTGAATAATAAAGTAAGCCCCGTTATTGAAAAAGAGTTATTAGATATAGGAATACGCAATTTAGGGTGGGGATTAAATGGATTTAATCAGATATCTACTCTTAGAAAATTCAGATTAAATTCAGATGGACAAGAATTAAAAATAGCTACTCAGCAAGATCAGTTAAACATAGAAATTTTGCAATCAATTGGTTTTGAGCCATATATCTCTAATATTAGTGAAACAAAAATGCTACTTAGACAAAAAATTATAGATGGTTATGAATACCCACTTTTATTAAATTACTATAATCAGTGGTATAAATATCAGAGGTACCTTTATGTCACTAATCATACATTGAGTGCTGATATGTATATGATTAATGAAGAATTTTTTCAGAGTCTTTCGGAAGAAAATAAGAATCTTATTATATATGCACTTAAAGAAACAGCTGAATACGAAGTTGAATTACTAGAAAACTTAGAAGAGAATATTTATAAAACACTTGAAAAAGAAGGAGTGAATATTGAATATCCTAAATTAGATGAGTATAAAGAAAAAATACAGCCTTTATATAATCAATTATTAGGAAATGATGATAGCCTTAAAGCCTTATTTCAGGATATAAGAAGTTATAACTGAATTTTAGTTGATTTTATATTTTTCTTAAGGTACTTACGTAATAGTATTTTATCCATTTTATGAGTTCTATTTTATAGATCTTGTTAAGTGGATTTTTTTATTTTTGAAATATTTCTCTTAAAAGGGCCAATACTGAAAAAATTGATAGTCTATTTAAAGATTTAAGACACTAATCTAGAAATTTAGTATAGTACCATAATAATTGTTAATATGCTAGCGAAAATAATTATGCTATTGTATGAATGTAAGCAAGCTGCTCAAGATATCGTTTACAAATAATCACAGCAAGCTATAAGTATCTCTAACAAGTAAGAAAAAAATTAAAACAAAAAGGAGAATTATTATGTTAAAAGGAAAGTTCAAAGTTTCAAAAAAGGTTTTGTTAAGTGTTGCAGTAAGTATATTCATTTTAACTGGGTGTGGATCAAATTCACAAGAAGCTGTTAATGGAAATGAAGAAACTAATGTGGCTAGTTCGGATACGGTATATAACTTAAAACTAGGACATATTCTAACAGCAGACCATCCAAATGGACAAGGTGCTGAAAAATTCGCTGAAATAGTAAAAGAAAAAACAGATGGCAAAGTTATTATTGATGTATTTCCTTCATCACAATTAGGTAATGAAAAAGATTTATTTGATGCGGTATCATTAGGATCTGTTGATTTTGCAATTTTAGGATTTGGTGAACCTTCCAAAAGGTACAAGCCACTTTCAATTTTAGATGCTCCATATATTGCTGACGATGGAGAACATTATTTGAGAATATTAAACGACCCAATAGTACAAGATATGTTTGATGAAATGACTAAGATTACTGATGTTAGAGCAATAGGACCAACATATTTTGGGGTTAGATATTTAAGTACATCAAAAGTTGCAGGAACTAATCCAGAAGAATTAAATGGATTAAAAATAAGAACTCCTGACCAACCAATCTTTGTAGCTGCAATAGAAGCAATGGGAGGAACACCAGTACCTATGGCATTCTCTGAAGTTTATCTTGCACTTCAGCAAGGTGTATTAGACGGATTTGAAAGTACTCCAGCAGCTTATGCTACAAATAAATTTTATGAAGTACAAAAATACTTAATTAATACTTCTCATATTATTGGTGGTAACTGTCTTTATGTAAGCGAGAAAACAATGGCTACATTACCTCAAGAATATCAAGATGTTATAGTTGAAGCTGGTACAGAAGCAGCAGAATATATGAGTGATTTAATGTTTGAAGCAGAAGAAGGATATATGGATGAAATTACAAGCAATGGTGTTACATTTATTGAAGATGTAGATAGAGATGCATTTATAGAAGGAACTCAATCATTATATGAAGATTACGAAAGTGACTGGGGCGAAGGATTACTAGAAAAAATAAGAGGAATTGAATAATTTATAATAGTATGAAATGTGAAGAGTGAATTGATGAATGATTTTCTCATTATTTCACTCTTCACACTATTATTAAAGTAAAAGTTTTATTTTGTAAATAGTATATGAATAGTAACAATATTCTAAAACAGAACAGAATAATTTAATGATTGACCATTTAGATTGGAGATGAATTATGAAAAAACTTGCACAAAAGCTTTATAAAATTGAAGATGCAATATTAATAGCATGTTTAGGTATTATGGGTTTGGTATTATTTTTTCAAGTTGTAATGAGATTTGTTTTTGATTCGCCACTTATGTGGAGTGAGGAACTAGTAAGATTTATTCAAATATGGATAGCTTTTTTAGGTATTGGTTATGGCATTAGGGCTGAATCTCATATATCTATGGTTATAGTTTACAATAAATTTAGTGAAAAAATGCAACAGGTAATAAGTATTATATCAAATATTTTTATTCTAGGGTGTTTTTTAGTATTTATCCCACATGCTTATAATTTTGTGGAAATGCAGCATAACATTGCATCTTCAGCAATGGGGATAAAAATGAGTATCGTGTATATACCAGTAGTAATAGGTAGTGTTGTTTATATTTTTTATTGTATAGCTGATTCTGTTTCAAGGATGAAAATATTACTAAATAGGAAGCAGATATAATGAAGATAAATTTTGAGGAGGTAGTGGAGCAATGTTAGTACTTTTAGGTAGCTTTTTTATTTTTCTTATTATAGGAATACCAATTGGCTTTTCTATGTTTGGTAGTTCTATAATATTTATGCTTATAAATGATATTAATTTGGAAATGGCAGCACAGAGAATGGTCTCTGGTGTAGACTCTTTTCCATTATTAGCAGTTGGATTTTTTGTTTTAGCTGGTAATATAATGAATAGAGGTGGTATTACAAAAAGGATATTTACATTTGCAGATCATTTCGTTGGACATTTCACTGGTGGACTTGCTCATTCAAATGTACTTGCTAGTATAATTTTTTCTGGTATGTCAGGTTCAGCCATTGCTGATACTGGCGGACTTGGAGCTATTGAATTACAAGCAATGAAAGATGGTGGTTACGATGAAGATTTCAGTCTTGCTGTTACAGGGGCTTCTTCAATTATAGGACCAATCATACCTCCTAGTGTTCCAATCGTAATTTTTGGTGTTGCAGCAGGAGCTTCTATAGGAAAACTATTTGCTGCAGGTGTTATACCTGGAGTAATGCTTGGCCTTGGTATGTGTGTACTTAATTATATATATTGCAAAAAAAAGGGTTATGCAAAAAGAGAGAAAGCTACAATAAAAGAAAGAGTAATTGCTACAAAAGATGCGTTCTTTTCACTACTAACACCGTTGATTATAATTGGGGGCATAATGTTTGGTGTATTTACACCAACTGAAGCTGCAATCGTAGCTGTGGTTTATGGAATTATTTTAAGTATCATTTATAAAGAAATGAAGCTGAAAGAATTGCCTATATTCTTAAAAGAAACACTAAATGTAATTGTAGGAGTATTATTTATTATTGCAGCTGCAACTTTATTTTCATGGCTTTTAACTATAACTCAAGCACCTCAGATGCTGGCTACTAGTCTTTTAAGTATTTCTTCAAATAAATACGTTATATTATTATTAATAAATTTATTCTTATTTATTATGGGATTATTTATGGATATAACACCATCTATTGTTATTTTAACACCGGTGTTAATGCCTATTATGAATAACTTAGGAATTGATCCTGTTCATTTTGGAATTATATTGATAGTAAACCTTATGATTGGTTTATTAACACCTCCAGTAGGAATGATATTATATGTTCTTTCAAATATATCAAAAGTACCATTTGAAAGAATTGCAAAAGCGATTATTCCATATATTGGAGTGTGTATTATTGTATTATTACTATTAACATACATACCTCAAATCGTTATGTTCTTACCTGGGTTACTTTTCCCATAGAATAGATAAGTTAAAAATAATTTTTATAGAACACAGCAAAGGGAGTCCACTAAGTGGACTCCCTTATATATTTATTATATTTAATTTTTTAGTGAGTAGAATATAATATTCTAAGTTCTTTGTGAGATAGATAACAGTATATGAGCACTTGCTATACCTGTAAACTAATGTAGTATAGCTTTCAAAACCAATCAATACTTTACTAAGTATGTAAAAAAATGCTATGAATATTTAGGGTTTTTGTATATAATAATATTAACATTTGTAAGGGGGGCCTATTATGGTTAATAAAAATCTCAAAAAAGCTGAACGGATTTTAGAGGTTTATAGTGAATTTGGTCAAATAGGTATTTGGTATTGCGATAAAATTACTAAAGAAGAAGAGGTTTCGGAAGAATGGGCAGCAATGATTGGATATACTTTTGAAGAACTTAATCCTATGAATGACGACATATTTCATAGTCTTATACATCCTGATGACATTGGAATAATTATAGAGGAAAGTAATCAGTTATACAGTGGTAAAGTCAAAGAATACAATTGTGAATTTAAAATAAAGCATAAGGACGGGTATTATATTTGGGTTTTATCTAAAGCTAAGATTTTTAGTTGGGAAGAGGGTAGTCCTAGACTAATAGTGGGAACGCACATCAATATTGATAAGCAAAAGAAAGCCTTAGAAAAAATCATAAGTCAAAATCATGCTATAATAAATACTTTGTCCAAAGTTGTAGAGTATAAAGACGAATATACTAAAAATCATATGGATAATGTAGCAGAACTAGCAGTTAATATAGGCGTTGAAGTGGGAATGGGTGATGAGGATTTAAACAACCTATGGCTAAGTGGTAAAGTACATGATTTAGGAAAGATTAAGTTACCAACTGATATTTTAAATAAACCTGGAAAACTAAATCAAGAAGAATATGAATTGGCGAAAACTCATTCTTCTGTAGGGCATGAATTATTGGAAGTTTTTGATTTTGGTTTTCCTCTTGAGACAATTGTACAGCAACACCATGAAAGACTTGATGGTAGTGGATACCCATTAGGTTTAAAGGGTGAAGATATTAGCTATAATGCTCAAATTATTGCAGTTGCTGATATAGCAGATGCAATGTTATCAGATAGAGTATATCGCAGCGGAATTCCTAAGAAACAAGTGATTGAGGAACTAGTATCTTATAAAGATATTTATTATAAATCTGAAATTATTGATGCTTGTATTAAAGTTATTAAACAATCTATAAAATACTAAAAAAAGACTGGAATATAAATGAAAGATATTGGTGTTTTAGTGATAAAAAAATGTTAAGAAATTAAATATATTTTAGAGATGAAGAAAAACTATTGTTAGCTAATAATTATCCTAAATACAATCAGCAAAAAGCAAGTCATGATAAATTCACAAAAGATGTACAAGATGCAATAATTAAGTATAGAGAACAAGGTGCTAATCTTATTGTTTTACTTGGTTTTTTATAATAGAATTGCAAAAAATCTGTACTTGTAGACCACAAAATTGGGGAATTATAAAGATTACAAATTCCCCATGCCTTTATTTACAAACTTTAGTGATTGGTTTACTTTAGGATGTGTAGTAACATATGCTAAAAGTATTGATTTAGCATATAAAATTTCACAAATAACATAATTTTATAATAAATTATGTTGAAAATGTAATGTAATTTTGATATTATTTTAAGATAGAAGCGATATTTCTATAGTCTAAAGGAAATGTCGTTTTTTCTTAGTGAATATAAAGTAATAAAGGAGAATTCAAATGATTGAAAAAAGGGTTAAAAATGTAATTAGAAAAATGAAAGATATGGGCTTATGTCAATTACTTATAAGTAATTCACTAGCCATATATTATTTGACAGGACATCTTGAACATCCAGGTGAGAGATTTTTTGCACTTTACCTAAATACAAAAGGTGAACATAAGTTATATGCCAATCAGTTATTTTTAATTAAAGGTGATTTAGGTGTAGATATAAAGTGGTACAATGATACGGATAATATTATGGAAAAAGTTTCAGAAGATATAATAACTGATGATATTCTTGGTATTGATAAAGAGTTACCAGCAAAATTTCTTATTCCACTTATTGAGTTAAATGCTGCTACAGATTATAAGTTAGGATCATATTCTTTGGACTATGTTAGAGGAATTAAAGATTTAGAAGAGCAAGAAAAAATGAAAACAGTTTCTCATATAAATGATTTAGCAATGGATAAACTGAAATCTCTTATTAAAGAAGGTATTTCAGAAAAAGAAATCGAAAAACAACTTTTAGATATTTATATAAATTTAGGTGCAGATGGATATTCCTTTGAACCTTTAATTGCCTTTGGAGGAAATGCTGCTGAACCACATCATTTTCCTGATGAAAGCGAATTAAAAGAGGGTCAGTGTGTATTATTTGATATAGGCTGTAAGAAAGATATGTATTGTGCAGATATGACACGTACATTTTTTTGTAAAAGCGTATCAGAGAATCACCGTAAAATATATAATTTAGTTCAAGAAGCTAATGAAAAGGCTATAGAAAGCATTAAACCAGGTATGAAATTCAAGGATATAGATAAAATAGCAAGAGATATTATAAGTGAGGCGGGATATGGTGAATACTTTACCCATCGGTTAGGCCATTTTATTGGGATGGATGTTCATGAGTACGGCGATGTATCTTCTACCAATGAGAACTTGATAGAGGAAGGAATGATTTTTTCTATTGAACCTGGTATTTATATAGAAAATGATATTGGTGTTCGTATTGAAGATTTAGTTTTGGTAAAAGGTAATGGATGTGAGCGCTTAAATAAGTATTCTAAAGTTTTACAGATTATTAGTTAAGTATACAACGTCACTAATAAATATATAAGAATGAAAGGTAGATATAAGAATCCTTATGCAGACATTGAAATTAATCGACCAGTTCATGATGAAATAATCGAAAAGACTGAAAAGATCTTGTTGATTAAGTCACGTTTAAATAATAGATAAGTCAATTATTTAAACGTGACTTAATAGATGAATGAATATACTGTGTACAACTACTGGGGAATAATAATTTATATAAAGGAGATAAAAATTGGAAGAAGAAGTATATATGAAAATTAAAAGAATTAGAAAAGAAAAAAAGATGACATTAAGAGATGTGAGCGAAAAAACTGGCTTTTCCATTAGTTTTTTGTCGCAGATGGAAAGAGGCGTTTCATCAATCACAATGGTGTCTTTAAAGAAAATAACATCTGCGTTAAATATATCCATAAAAAGTCTGTTTGTTGAAGAAGACGCTTCACAGGAATGTTATAGGAGAGATAATAATGCGATTTTACAGGGATTGCAACAAAACTATAAGTATTTTAAGATACTAAATGGTCGGTTTAACAATCGTAAACTTGATAGCTTTTTCCTAACATTGGAGCCTAAATCTACTGGGTTTGAGGCAGGTAGCCATGATGGAGAAGAACTTTTTTATGTTCTTAAAGGTTGTGCAACTTTTATTGTTGATAATAAGGAATATGTTATTAAAGCAGGGGAATCTATTCATTATCCATCTACAAAATCTCATACAGTATACAATTATGAAGATGAAGAACTAGAACTTTTATGTGTAGTGACGCCACCTTTGTTTTAAAATTAGATGAAGATGTAATTTTACAACGTATGGTGTTTTTAAAGAATTTGATTTAGTTTTTGAAAAAGAGGAGGATTAAGCTATTATATGGAGAATTATGATTATGGGAACATTCTAGATACTTTTGATTTGAAAGAGAAAGAATTTATATTTATTTATGATAATCTTTTAAAAGAATTATCTTACATTGAAGACATTGGGGAGGATAAAATGCTCCGATTTTATAAAGAAGGGGAGGCAAATGGTACAATGTACGATTTGGGTAACTGCCCAGGCATAGTACCAAATAGTAATAATATAATAGTGGGGCAAGTATTCGAAGTTTTAGATAGTAAAGCCATTGAAATCCTAGATGAATTTGAAGGGTTCTATGCAGAGACTCCCACTAAATCAGAATACGTTAGGAAGCGTATTAAATTAAATAACGAGAATATATATGCTTGGATTTATTACTATAATAGAGTTGTTGATAATTATGCAATAATTAAATCTGGATCTTGGATAGATAATCTGAATAAATTTAGGGAATATGGGAAAAAGATTGTTAATAACAATGATATTGAAATAGTAGAGGTAAAGAGTAATGATGGAGCAAAATTAAGAGGACTAGCACAAAAATGTTATTCCCTCGATATACACACCCAATACACATACTGGGTAATGACTAATTACTTTTCTAAAAGCACTTTTATTGCCAAAAGAGGTACTGAAGAAATTGGATATATCATGGCTTTATATAATGAAGAAAAATTTTTTATCTGGCAAATTGGAATTTTGCCACAATATAGAAAACAAGGGATATCTTATAGATTGATTGAAGAAGCCGTTTCTGTTGCTAAATCAAAAGGATTTGATATAGTTGAAGTTACAATTGCAGAAGAAAATAAAAGTAGTTTTAATACTTTTGCTAAATATACAAAATACAATGGCTATTTTATGAGAAAAATAAAGCAAATTGTGATTACAGATATTGCTGATTCAAGTTTTCTTGAAGTAGAAGATATGTTTCAAATTAGAATTTAAGTTTAAGGGGAGAAAGGTATAAAAATGAAAAAAATACTATTAATAAATGCAAGTAATAGAAAAAGAAACACATATAGTCTTTTATCATCTATCGGAGAAATATTAAAGAATAACGGATTTGAAACAGAATTAATAACTTTAAGTGATTATAAAATAGATTATTGTAAGGGTTGTGAAGTATGTATTTTAAAGGATAAATGTGTTATAAAAGATGATGCTAGTATAATTATGAAAAAAATCATAGATTGTGATGGATTAGTGATAGGAACGCCAGTATATCTTAATAATATGACAGGAATACTAAAAAGTTTCATAGATAGGACTTGTAGCTGGTTCCATAGATCAGAAGTTGCACAAAAACCTACATTACTTCTTGCAAATACCCAAGGGTCAGGAATTGATAGCACTTTAAATTCCATAAAAGAAGTAATGGTACAGTGGGGAGTAGCCTTAGCAGGAACTTTATCAAGAAATGGTAGAACCTTTAATAAGCCTATAGACGAAAATGAAATATCAAAGTTTATAAAACTAATAAATAATGGCGGCAGAGGATATTCACCATCTTTTAAGCAGATAAATACTTACAATGTACAAAGAACTCTTGCAACTAATATTTTCCCGGTAGATAAAGAGTACTGGCAAAATAAAGGATGGATAGAAAATTCATATTTCCCTGGAGCAAAGGTTAATCCAATAAAAAAAGTTTATGGAAATGGTATTCATAAAATGCTTAGTAAAGTTATTAAGAAGATTGAGACAGATTAATGCCAATATGGATTATAGTGAGGAAGCAAAGCTGACGAACTTGATATAAGATTTAGAGAATTAAATAAGGTTAATAAAAGGTTTGACAAGGAACCCTCGATAGGAAAAACTTCCATCTAGGGTTCTTTGTAAGCTATCAAATAGTAATACTAACTTGCTAATAATTTCTATTCAAGATTATTGTCTAATATTTTTCTATAATAATCTGTATCAAGAATTTTTTCTGAAAGATAAAATTTATAATCTACAAGTTTTGAAATACTATCAAAATAATTATCTTTTATAGTAACTCCTCCATTTGGTATAAATTCTTTAGTTTCAGCGTTATACTTACCTTTATCAGTTATAAAACTCCTATTACTAAAAATGACACAAGGCTCTGAGTTAGAAAAGATATCATTTCCCATGAGTAATCTAGAATCATACTCTAATCCTAGCAGGTTAGATATAGTAGGAAGTATATCAAGGCTAGAACATGGTTTATCTACGGTTATTGGTTCCATGTCTTTTGCATATATAATAAATGCACTCTTATAAAGTTCAAAATTTTCTTCAACTTCATGACCTACCAGTTCATCTATTATCTGTTTTTCTAGCCCATAAGGATAATGATCAGGACTTATTGCAATTAGTGTTTTGTCTGCAATTCCAGATTCCTCAAGCTTAACAAGTAAATATTCAAGAGCCCTATCTAGCTCAATTTGAGTAGCTAAGTAAGCTTTAGCCGCTGTTGAATAAGGCAATTCTTCTACCAAATCTTTATTTTTTATTGCCATCATATTTCCAAAAAAATTATATTGCATGTGACCACTTACAGTCATGTAATATGCATGAAAAGGTTCCTTTTCAATATATTCGGGAATTGTCACTTCCATCATTTCAACGTCAGATTCAGGCCATGACTTTTTTATTTTTAGACCATTTCCAACTCCTTTATAAGTATATCCCATATTGGGATGTGTAATATTTCTATCATAAAATGTATAAGAGTGATTATGATATGCTAACGACTTATAGTCAAGCTTGTTTAATTGATTTCCCATAACAAAAGGTAAAT
Organism: Clostridium sp. DL1XJH146; assembly: GCF_054819755.1. Classification (NCBI taxonomy): domain Bacteria; kingdom Bacillati; phylum Bacillota; class Clostridia; order Eubacteriales; family Clostridiaceae; genus Clostridium; species Clostridium sp. DL1XJH146. Next base: position 9,248 of record NZ_JBTVVN010000017.1, on the reverse strand, counting down.
AATTATCACCTGATTCCTTAAAACTCCAAGCACCTACCTTAGGTATAAGGCTTGTACAAGCTACATATTCTCCATCTGTTGTACTAACGCCCCAAAGAGGATTATAATAATTGGTAAATTTGTACCCTTCATTATACAATTTATATAAAGTTGGAGTAACTTCTTTATTTATTGCATAGGGAGAAAAACTTTCTGCAGTTATCAATATTAAATTATAGCCTTCATATTTTCCGGTATTCTCATTTTTATTTGTAGGTTGTAAATTTTTAAAATACTTGTGTATTTCTTTTATTTCTGTATCATCTTCATTTGCAATAATTTTATCAAAATCAATATCCATAATATTATACTCAATTTCTTCTAGTTCTTCTTTTGGAATGTCATCGGAATATGTTTCATTAGACGGATCTACAACTGTATCTATTGATATTGCTTCTACAGTAGGAGACCAACCAAGCATACTTCTTTGTAAGTCAAGTCTCATTGTTGTCATCAAGCCAAGTCTTTCTACTGAAAGAATGGGATAACTACTATCATAATATAAATCATAAGCAGAGAGTTTGTCTCTATTACCCGTATTAATAACAGCAAGCCCCATTAGATGTGTAAAAACAACAGAGCAAATCAGTAATGCTAAGTAACGCTTGTCCAATTTCTTAAATGATAATATTTTCTTGCATATAGTTAAAAGAAGGATAGGTGGAATAAAAAATATAATAATCCAAGGACTATTTTTTAATACTATAATACTAATATCCTTCCAAAATTCAAAAACTTGTCCTCCGTTCTCTACTGAAGACACAGTATAATATAATTTGAAGAATTTAAAATATATTAGCTGTGAAGAAAAAATGGATGACGATATACTTAAGAGTAAGAAAGACAAAATATAATTAATTTTATCCTTAAATAAACTAGATACTATTTGAAAAATCATAGCAAGAGAAATTGAAAAAACTAACGACAATAAAAGCCCCCAGGATATCAATTTCACATTTGTTGATATCCTTAATATAATTTCCATAAAAAATAAAGAACTCATAAAAAATAATAATAAAGAGATTTTCATTTGTTTAAACATAGTAACACCCAACTTTTCATCTTATTTTATAATATCTTATCATATATATTTATCATATTCTACTATCCTCTAAAATTGTAAACTGGAACATTGATCTATTTTATTTCTTTAGCGTATCTTTTAGGTTTCTAATGAAAGTTAATATGTTTTTGGATTACTTCATTTTTAGAATGTTTTTTTATTTCTCGACTTTAAAAGACAATTTTTTTACTGTTGCAGTTGTATAATTTAAATGAAAGAAAAATTCACTAAAAAAGATTTTTTGTCGAGTACAATAAATATTTTTTGTATAAATTTAGAGAAGTAAACAACACACTTAAATTTATACCGATTACTGTAATAAGCAAGAAATATGTAAAAATGTATATAATGAAAATAATTGTAAAAATGGTATAATATTAATATGTTTGGTAAAACAAAAGCGAATATTATAAGAATAAAAAAGAAATAGAGGCCTAGTGATATGATACAGTAAAGAACTATCACAAAAAGCAAAGTATGAAGGGAAGTATGGATTATATGAAAGCAGATAACATTAATTTATTAGAGTTCTTAGGTTCAAGTAAGAGGACATTCAATATTCCAGTTTATCAAAGAAATTACGACTGGAAGGTTTCTCATTGTAAAAGGTTGTTTGATGATGTTGAAAAAATAATAATTAATGAAAAGGAGAGTCATTTTTTAGGTACTATTGTTTATGTTGATGGTGAAAAGAATGCAACATTTAGGGAGTTTATAGTAATTGATGGGCAACAAAGATTAACTTCAACAATGATCTTATTAAAAGCTTTGCATGATGAACTTAATGATGAAGATATAAAAGCAGATATTTTAGAAGAATATCTAATAAATAGAAGAGCACCTGAAAAACTTAGGATAAAGCTTAAACCAATAAAGTCTGATTATGAGGTATACAATAAAATAATTAATGGTGAGAAAAATACAGATACTCAAAATAACATATTCGGTAATTATAAATATTTTTGTAACTTGATTGAAAACTCAGATTTAAAACCTGAAGAGATCTATAAAGGGATTCAAAAACTAGAAATTGTTTATATACAACTAGATAGCGAAAAGGAAAATCCACAGCTTATATTTGAAAGCTTGAATTCAACGGGATTGGATTTGACACAGGCTGATTTGATTAGAAATTTTTTACTTATGGGACAGACTTATTCTATGCAGGAGCATTTATATAAAAAATATTGGGTTAATATTGAAGCTGTATTACCTAATAGTTTGATATCTGATTTTATAAGGGACTATCTTACATTAAAGACATCTAGTATTCCTAAAAAAGAAAAGGTATATGATGCTTTTAAACAATATTATGAAGAATTAAAAAACTATAATGCTGAAGGGGTCTTAGAAGAATTATTAACTTTTGCAGAATATTATAGTTGGTTTACTTATTGTAATTCTAATGATGAGAAAATTAATCTGAGGTTGAAGCAATTGCAAAGGATTAAATCAACTACAGTATACCCATTCTTGTTAAATGTTTTTGAGGATTGTTATTTATATAAAAATATTGACCAAGAAGAGGTTACAAAAGTATTAGATGTGATAATTTCCTACGTTTTTAGGAGATTGATTTGTGAAATTCCTACAAATGCACTAAATAAGATATTTGCATCTATACACAAAGATATTAGTAAAAATAAGAAAAAGAAATTGCAATTACACGAAAATGTGGCACTAGTTTTATTATCAAAAAAGGGCAAAGCTATATTTCCAAGAGATGAAGTATTTAAAGAGAGTTTTATAACTAAGGATATTTATAATTTCAAACAATGCAAATATTTGCTAGAGTGTTTAGAAGGTTATAAAAATAAAGAACAGGTTGATTTTTCTCAAATTACAATTGAGCATATTATGCCACAAACTCTTTCTCCTAAATGGCAAGTAGATTTAGGTAAAAAGTATAAAGAGATATATGATATTTATTTACATAGAATTGGAAACTTAACTTTAAGTGGATATAATGGAGAGTTATCTAATAAGAGTTATGAAGAAAAGAAATTAATATTGCTAAAATCTAATGTATCTATCAACAGAGATTTATCAAAATTCGAATATTGGAATGAAAAATCTATCGAGCAAAGAGGTGTTGAGTTATTTAATATAGCTAAAGAGATTTGGTCACAACCTAACATAGATGTGATTAATATTGAAGAAAATGATGCTAAATCAGAATTTGATTTAATGGAAGATAATAATGTAACAGGCAGAGAACCGGTTGAGTTAACAATTATTGATGGAAAAAAACAGGTTAATTCATGGAGAGAATTCTTTAGAGCTATTTGTATGAGCATGTATGAATATGATGCGGAAATATTTAAAGGATTAGTAAAGCACAAAGATTTTAAGGGAAGGACTAAGAGGATAATTACTGAGGATATAGATTCATTAAGAGCTCCTTTTAAAATTACAGATACTATATTTATAGAACAGAATTTAAGTGCGAACGATGCCTTAAATTATTCTAAGCTTGTTGTTGAGAAATATGAAGGGATGGAAGATGAGGTTACTTATAGGATTAGGTGATTTAATAAGAGTTAAATATGTACATGGAAATGTTATTTATTGGAGGAGCAAAGATTAATGGAGTATTAAAATCAATGGTCAAGGTAGATAGCAATGTTAAAAAAACAGGGATAGAATACTTATCATTATACTCACAATTTTTCATATAACAGAAGAAGAAAGGGAGCTCACCAAGTGAACTCCCTTATATTTTTATCATATTTAATTTTTAACCCAGTAGAGCATAGTATTTCTTCTGTAACTAAATGTTGTATTTTGCTTTATCCTATAGATTAAAGCCTCTTATTTATAAAATTCTACTATCCTCTAAAATTCTAATCTGGTACATTGGTCTATCCCCTTTCTTTAGCGTATCGTTTAGGTTTCTAATGAAAGTCAATATGTTTTGGAATCACTTCCTTGTCTGTACTGATTTAAAATTTATTTTGTTTATGTGTATATAATAACATAATAATTTGTGGTTGTAAAGAGTTATTTTCAAATAATAATAATTATTAATATAGATAAGGAAGTTCACTAACTGAACGCCCCCTTATCCATTTATTTTTTATTCAAATCCAGGCTTTCGATAACTTTACTTTTCAGCTTTACACCTACAGTTCCTTCAATTAATTTGTTTATAATAATATCTTTTCTATCATTAGATAATACATGTATATTGAGAGATTTAGCTATAGAAATTAGATCTCTTTTAGTAAGTTTGTTTTTATCGAATAAACTTTGGGCTTTATCACGATTTTCACAAGAAGATAATGTTTTTTCAAACTCACAAAAATTCTTAGCTAAAGCCTTAGGTTTGTGAGTTTTTTTCTGCTTTGCTGTTGATGTGTCTAATATGATAGATGCCTTGCTGGTTAATAGTAATTTATAATCTTCATCGGATAGATTATGGATAAAATCTTGAAATATACACAATAACTTTTCGGATGATGTTTTATTATTCATAGAGTACCTACCTTATTTACAAATTCACAGGTGAAATCAACCAATTCTTTATTAACAGTTTTACTTGTCTTATTATGTGATTTATTCAGAATGACAGGTAATTGAGTACTAGGGGCACTTCCAAATAATGAGTTGCTCTCCCTAATCATATTATTAAATAGTGGTATACTCGTTGATTTTATTTGGTCAAAATAATTTTTTTGACTAGAAATAAGATTATTATTTTTTATGTTTACCATATTAAAAATAACTCCAAGAAATTTTGGGTTTATTTTTTCATAGTTATTATCGTTAAAGGACGCATATTTGTTGTAAATATTTAGTAGGGTATTGGTATGTTTGTTCAATTGTTCGATTCCTAAGGTTGATAGGTAATCTGGCTTAGATGGAACAAGGAAAAAATCACTGGCAATTAATGCATTTTTAGTAACGATATTAAAGTTAGGAGGACAGTCAATTAGTATGTAATCGTATGTATTTTCTAAAGATTTTATTCCTCTATTTAGCAAAGAATGGACTTTCAAAAAATTATTTCTTTGTTGTCTTTCAGATGCGCCACCTAGCATAACAGCAAGCTCTAAATCTATATTAATTAGACCGAGATGTGATGAAATTAGATCCAAATTGTTGTTAACATGCTTGTTTACTTCATTAGGTGAAATAATTAATTTTGATAGAGATGGGTTTTGGTTGTCATCTATACAATCATTAAACCAAGTTTTAATAGTTTGTTTCGGTTCATATAGTTCTTGCCAAGTGTCTATTTTTAAAAATGAGAAAGTTAGGTTTGATTGAGGGTCTAGATCAATAGCTAGTACCTTCTTTTTATTTTTGGCAAGTTGTGTCGCTAAATTAGCTGTAATAGTTGTTTTGCCAACGCCGCCTTTATAATTTATTATTGATATGATTTTCATTTTATGCCTCCAAATATAATTGTGTTCAGATTTATTTATATGATTTATAACTAGTAAATATTAATAAAAAGTGTCAGGCTCTATGTCTATACTAGATAATCTAAACTTTATAAAGGGATAGGATGAAAGTTATTGAAATACAGATATTAGATTAGTACAATAAAGATAAGCATTATGAAAATTTACATAGAGGAAAAACTAAATTTTTAGTTATGGAGAGTGATTTATATTACTTATTTTAATGATAGACAAAAGGTTTTGGAGTATATTAAAATGTGTGAAAATACAGATGGAAAAGCTGTGATTGATATTTTAAAGGAACATTTAAAAGAAGGATCTACACTTTTAGAACTCGGGATGGGTCCAGGGAAAGACTTGGATTTACTAAAAAATTATTATATTGTAACTGGTTCTGATAACTCACAAGTGTTTTTAGATTTGTATGAAGAAAAAAATAAAGGCATCGAATTACTCTTTTTAGATGCAGTAACTATAAATACAGAAGAGCGGTTTGACTGTATATATTCTAATAAGGTATTGCAACATTTATCAAAAGATGAACTTAAACAATCTATAGTTAGGCAGAAAGAAGTACTTAATGATGAGGGAATATTATTTCATACTTTTTGGAGAGGTAATTCAGAAGAAATGTATGATGGATTAAGATTTGTATATTATGAAAAAGAGGAATTGATAAAGCTCTTTGGGGATTCTTTTAGAATAATTGATATTGGTTATTATATGGAAGAAGAAGAGGGAGATTCTATATATTTAGTTTTGCAGAAAAATTATAAGGGGTGACATCATGCATTATAGCGAATACAAATCTATTCTTTCAGCAAAAAATGGTATGAATATATATAGAGGCTGTAGTCATGGGTGCATTTATTGCGACAGTAGAAGTAGTTGTTATAATATGGACCATATTTTTACCGATATTGAAATTAAGAAAAATGCACCACAAATGCTTGAGAATGAATTAAAGCGTAAACGGAAAAAATGTATGATTAGTACAGGAGCTATGTGTGATCCATATATGCATATTGAAGAAAAACTTTTGTATACAAGAAAGTGTTTAGAAGTTATAGATAAGTATGGTTTTGGAATTTCAATATTAACAAAATCTAATAGAATATTACGGGACCTAGATTTACTGAAAAGTATAAATAAAAAATCAAAATGTGTTGTACAGATGACTCTAACTACATATGATGAAAATTTATGCCGTATTCTAGAACCTAATGTGTCAACTACAAAGGAACGTTTTGAGACTTTAAAAATACTCCATGAAAACGGAATTCCAACAGTGGTTTGGTTGTCACCGTTTTTACCATTTATAAATGATGATGAGGAGAATTTTAGAAATCTTCTTAATTATTGTATAGAGGCAAAGGTTCATGGAATTTTATGTTTTGGAATTGGTGTAACCATGAGGACGGGAAACAGGGAGTATTTTTATAAAATGCTAGATAAGCATTTTCCACATATGAAAGAAAGATATATTAAAACATTTGGAGATTCGTATGGGTGTCACAGTGAAAATCACAATAAGCTGATGAAGATTTTATATTCAGAATGTAAAAAGCATAATATTTTAGTTGGTGCAGATAATATTTTTTCTTATCTGAAAGAATATGAAGCTAAAAATGAATATGAACAAATAAGTTTGTTTTGAGAAATTATATAAATAATACTATCTTGATTTTAAAATAAATATTTTATTGGGAAAAATCTTTGAATTAGATAATGTAAGGACAAGATTTATAGACTTTGAAGGTATAAGACTATAAATCTTGTCCTTACTTTTTTTGTTTAAGCATACATTATTCTATCTATTATTACAAATTTGTATATATTTATATAAAAAGACTTAAAAGACTTAACAAATAATTGCAAATAAGATAAAATGTAGACAAGGCGTTTTGGGGAATTGTGTAAGTAATATATTATTTTACTAAAGAGAGGAAATTTACAATTGAAAAATATATGTAGATATTATACTTTGAAATACTTGATAGAAAAGAATCAAAATAAACTAAATATTCTTATAGAAAAAAGAAATTTTAATTTGCAAGATAAAGAAATAATTAAATTGAGTAAATACTTAGATAAGCTAATAGTTAAATTTGATTTTATTGATAGAAATACTAAATTAATTGAGGGAGTGGAAGTTTCATAAAGTGGGGGTTTATTAGGCACTTAATGTTTATAATGGGAAGTTTATCATAGATTAAAGTACCAAATATTAAAGGGATTTATTAAGCTTTGAAGGTGATAAGCGAACCGTGTCATATGTGACGGCGTTTTTTGAATGGGGAATTAGTTTTGAAGATTTTTAAGAAAATACAAAATAAGAATAGAGACATTTTGAAAGAGTTTACGGGCAAAAGATTGACAATTGAACATGATTAATATATTAAGTTACTTATCAGTCAAGCTTCAATGGCAGATATAAATAGAGAGGTCTTTGGAGCAAGGAAACACCAATATATTTTGAATCCGGTAATATCACAAAATGATATAAACCATTTTGAAAACAAGCACAACATTAGCAAGCAATAACTTTCAGTTATTGCTGCGATTCCTGTGGTGCTACCAAAAACTAGAAATGAAGTGGATAGTTTTTTTGCCTTCTATTATGATAGCAGTAGAAGAAAATAGAATGGATACATTTAAATACGATTTGGATGAAAACCGAATGTTTATTTTTTATTGGAATGAAGATGAACAAAACTATAATATGAAATATTTAAGAGGTCTAGATAAGGATAGAAAAATCATATATGAAGATGAAAAAAATAATTTTGATTACAATAACCTTTTCTATAGTAGCCTTATTTATTTTTCATTGTAAAGGAAGTAAAAATAGAACTAATGACATTGAAATAATACCTAATAGAGCACTTACCCAGAAAGAATTAGAGGAATTTGCATCTAATCAAAATGTAAAACTAATTGAAAGTACAAATTTCTTTAAAGAATTTACAGTAGCGATATATAAAGAAGATATTGACAATAAAGGATTTTATAGATTATCAATTGATAAAGCAGGAGATATATACTATGATACTATACCCTCAAATAGAAGTGATGGGAGTCTGCCTTTTTCAATTACAACAGTACATATTGAAAACCCTTTTAAGGTAATTATATTTTTTGATGAGGATATTTTGGACAAAGCTTATAAAATAAATTTGAAATTTAAAGAGGAATTTTATATCAGTGAATTTATAGAAGATAAAGAAGGATTGATTATATATGATAAGAATGGGAAAAATGAAGAAGTAATTAAAAATACTCCTCAATATATTGAAATTCTTGATAAGGATAAAAATGCGATATATATACATGAATTTAAGTGATTGAGAGCAACTTCTGCCAGTGGATGTCCTAAGAAGATTCCCTACGAAAGAAGAGATTATTATAAACTTCGCATAAATAATGAATAAAAATATTATATTCATATTCTCATTATACATAAACTATCAACATAGGTTGTTGGTTTCACTACCAATCTATGTAAAGTCACAGTCCACTTACAAAAATTGGAACAGTTTTTATTGCTAAAAGAGTAACATTAAAAACAAGCTCGTCAGATGAACTCAATCACAAGGTGCACTGGTCCTTATTAACAATCATTAACAATATTTACGATTTGTCATTCAGCACGGGTGCTTTTTCGAGGCCACTGAAAAAGCATACCTTTTTTAGTGGCCTTCTGATTGAATAAAAAAAAGCACAACAAATTTGGGTCACAA
>NZ_JBTVVN010000168.1:0-246 GCF_054819755.1 Clostridium sp. DL1XJH146 | reverse complement strand
ACCAGTACTAATAGGTCGAGGGCTTATTCAACAATTTATACAGTGTGATTTATTTCTATGCAATTTTGAAAGAATATATCTTTACAAATGAGATTTATTCTGATATAATACATCTTGTGTCTATGACACGATAGTATTATTCGCTAATGTGCATACACATTAGAATGACTGTTCCGCGATAGCTCAATGGTGGAGCACTCGGCTGTTAACCGATAGGTTGGAGGTTCGAGTCCTCTTCGCGGAGCC
>NZ_JBTVVN010000167.1:0-247 GCF_054819755.1 Clostridium sp. DL1XJH146 | reverse complement strand
ACAAACCCTCCAACCGCTTTCATAGATGTCGGAATGCTATTTAATAAATCAATTAATGCTCTCATTACCCAACCAATAAATGGTCCGATTAAATAGTATGTTAATAAGCCAAAAATCAATAAAGTAATGAAAGGAATGATTAAATAACCCATTGTAGATTGAAAAGTTTTGCCAATATTTACTTTTTTAAAATATTTAACAAAATATCCTATACTTAATCCTAAAACTATTGCTCCCAAAAAACCCG
>NZ_JBTVVN010000166.1:0-249 GCF_054819755.1 Clostridium sp. DL1XJH146 | reverse complement strand
ATGCAGCAGGAACGGCGGCAGGATCGCCCAGCCCAGGCGCAGGCCCGGCGCCAGGATCTTGGAGAAGGTCGAGGTATAGATGATGTGGTCGGTGTTGCCCAGCACCCGCTGCGACACCTGATGCAGCGTTGGGTGGCGCTCTTCGGTGAAACGCAGCTCGCCGTACGGATCGTCTTCGATGATCAGGAAATTATGTTCGGCGGCCAGCTTCACCAGCAGTTCGCGGCGCGCGGCGCTGAGGGTGATGCC
>NZ_JBTVVN010000165.1:0-249 GCF_054819755.1 Clostridium sp. DL1XJH146 | reverse complement strand
GAGAAAATATGAGGAGAGGATGAGAGGGAAGATGAGATGAACTGAAACCTTTGGAATCATAGCTATGATTCGGTAAAGATTGGGTTGAAAGAATGAAATATCAACAAAAGGGATGTGAAGGGATGATAGAGAAGTGAGGATAGAGAAAGATGAGATGAACTGAAACCTTTGGAAGGTTCTTCTTCTTGCTTGCTCTTGGTCCAACAAGCCCCGCGCACTGGGCGCACGGCCTCCGTGGCTCACCAATCA
>NZ_JBTVVN010000164.1:0-250 GCF_054819755.1 Clostridium sp. DL1XJH146 | reverse complement strand
GATGACGCGCTGCGAAGTCTGGTGTTCCGGCGAAAATAATCCGTAAAGAGTCAGACACGTTGATTTCCTGATCGGTTAGGCGCGGGCTTGAAGCTTGGCCATTTTTTCCAGTTTCTGACGAATGCGCTGACGCTTGAGCGGCGACAGGTAATCGACGAACAGTTTACCCATCAGGTGATCCATCTCGTGCTGGATGCAGATCGCCAGCAGATCGTCCGCTTCCAGCTCGAAAGGTTTGCCTTCGCGATCC
>NZ_JBTVVN010000163.1:0-251 GCF_054819755.1 Clostridium sp. DL1XJH146 | reverse complement strand
CAAGCATCGGGTGTTTCGCGTTTTTCGCGCCTTTTCCGACGTTAAACACAACCTCCTGGATCTTATCCATATACGGAGCAAATGACTTCGCGTTGGTTTCCGCACGGTTCAGCTTCGCAGCGGATACCATCTGCATGGCTTTTGTAATCTGGCTTGTTTTTTTCGTTGACGTGATCCTTGACTTAATATCGCGTAATGAGGCCAAAGATTTCACCACCTTTATTCTTCATTTGCGTAAAAAGAGAGAAAAA
>NZ_JBTVVN010000162.1:0-251 GCF_054819755.1 Clostridium sp. DL1XJH146 | reverse complement strand
AATACTCCATGTAAGGTGCCGAACTGCTCTTTTGCAAAAGCAAACATCCGTTCAGCATCACTTTGTTTTGAAACATCAGATCGGATATATTCAACTGTTGAACCTGAACTTCTTAAATATTCGATCTTTTTCTCCTGCTCTTCAGTTAAATCAGAGCGCCCCGTCAATATGAGATTCGCTTTCCATTTTTCCGACAGATGTTTTGCCAATATATAACCGAGACCGCCCAGGCCTCCTGTAATCAGATAATT
>NZ_JBTVVN010000161.1:0-251 GCF_054819755.1 Clostridium sp. DL1XJH146 | reverse complement strand
CGATTCAGGCGCTGCTTGACCGCTTCCTTGTTGATCATCTGGTTGACGGAGAAGTGCTTGCCGATATCACGCAGGAAGGTCAGCACGTTCATGCCGCCGAACCAGTCGTAGTTGTTGGCCGCGATAGCGCTGTTGCTGCCGCAGTCGAAATCGAGGAACGGGGAAACCTGTTTGCGGATCTTCTCCACCCACTCGTTCACCGTATCGGTGGTGTTCAGCTTGCGCTCCGCCGCTTTGAAGCTCGGATCGCC
>NZ_JBTVVN010000160.1:0-252 GCF_054819755.1 Clostridium sp. DL1XJH146 | reverse complement strand
CAACAATGCCTACAATTATAATGGCGGGAGTTAATGATTCAGGATATGTTTCATTGGGTCAATATAAGATTCCTAATGGAACCCATTTAGTAATTCCTACTAATCTTGCTAACTTGTTAAATTCATATTTATCTGAAAAATTAAATACAACTATTTCTACATTTAAACCAGGTGATTCAGGTGCGGATATTGAAGTATATGATACAAAAATCCGCGCCTATGGCAATAATAAAGCTACCAGTAATAATGGTG
>NZ_JBTVVN010000016.1:0-81361 GCF_054819755.1 Clostridium sp. DL1XJH146 | reverse complement strand
CACAATGCACAATGCACAATGCACAATGCACAATGCACAATGCACAATGCACAATGCACAATGCACAATGCACAATGTACAATTAAGGATGATTTTCTTCGTTCCTCAGAAAATCTTTAATTTAAATTTAAGATTTTGGGTAGCAAAATTATCATTTAACTGTGAACTGTGAACTGTGAACTATGAACTGTGAACTAAAAAAAAGGGGGATAAGAATGGTTAATTATGATATTGTCGTAATAGGGGGCGGACCTGCAGGTCTTGCTGCTGCTGTAAAAGCTAAGGAAGAAGGTATTGATAGTATATTAATACTAGAAAGAGAAAATGAACTTGGTGGAATTTTAAATCAATGTATTCATAATGGGTTTGGTCTTCATACTTTTAAAGAAGAATTAACAGGGCCTGAATATGCTCAAAGATTTGTAGACAAAGTTGCGGAATTAAATATTGAGTATAAGCTAAAAACTATGGTAATTGATTTAAATAAAGATAAAATTATTACTGCAGTTAATGAAGAAGATGGAATTATAGAAATAAAAGCAAAAGCTGTTATTTTGGCTATGGGTTGTAGAGAAAGATCAAGAGGAGCAATTAGCATACCAGGAACTAGATGTGCGGGGATTTTATCAGCTGGTACTGCTCAGAAATTTGTTAACATGGAAGGATATATGCCTGGTAAAAAAGTTGTAGTATTAGGATCAGGTGATATAGGTTTGATTATGGCTAGGAGAATGACATTAGAAGGGGCTGAAGTAAAAGCTGTTGTAGAATTAATGCCTTATTCTGGTGGACTTAAAAGAAATATAGTTCAATGTTTAGATGATTTTGATATTCCATTACTTCTAGCTCATACAGTTACAGAAATTAAAGGAAAAGATAGATTAGAAGGAATAACAATAGCTAAAGTTGATGAGAAAATGAAGCCTATAAAAGGAACAGAACAATATATAGAGTGTGATACATTATTACTATCTGTTGGACTTATTCCTGAAAATGAATTATCAAAATATGCAGAAGTTGAGCTTTCAAATGTAACAGGTGGTCCTTATGTAAATGAGACAATGCAAACTAATATAGAAGGAATATTTGCTTGTGGTAATGTACTTCATGTTCATGATTTAGTTGATTTTGTTACTTTAGAGAGTTATCAAGCAGGGACAAGTGCTGCTCAATTTGTTAAAGGAATATTTACAACGGGAGATAGTATAGAAGTAGTTGCTGTTGATGGTGTTAGATATACAGTTCCTAAAACTATAAATCCTGATAATGTTGATAAATTTATCGATGTTAGATTTAGAGTTGGAGATGTATTTGAAAATAAATTTGTTTCAGTATATTTTGATGATAAAATAGAAATTCATAAGAAGAAAAAAGTTATGGCGCCAGGCGAGATGGAAACAGTTAAGATACCTAAAATGATGTTTGATAAATATCCAAATTGTACTAAAATAACTTTTAAATTGGAGGAGGAATAGGATATGGAAGAAAGAAAATTAATTTGTATTGGCTGTCCTCTAGGCTGTCCTCTTGACATTAAACTTGAAGAAGGAAAAGTTGTTGAAGTAGCAGGGAATACATGCCCTAAAGGTAAAGACTATGCTGTTAAAGAATGTACTAATCCAACTAGAATAGTATGTTCCTCTGTAGTGGTTAATAATGGTAATGTGGCTATGGTGTCAGTTAAAACTGAAAAGGATATACCAAAAGGAAAAATTAAAGAATGTATGAAATCTTTAAAGGGACTTGCTGTAGAAGCACCTGTTAAAGAGGGCGATATAATTGTAGAAGATGTAGCTGGTACTGGGGTTAATATAGTTGCTACTAGATGTATTAGTAAAGTACAATAGAAATATAATGCACGATGTACAATGCACAATGCACAATTAAGGTGGAAATTATTTAGCGAAGCTAAATAATTTCTTTAATCAATAAAATCAATAAAAAAACAAAAGATTAAAATAAATAGCAGTAGCTAGGTTTGTTTTTATACAAATTGAGCTACTGCTTTATTTACTGTATCTTAATTTTTGTATTAATATTTTAATGTATTAATGCTCAATTACAATGTATAGTTTGTAACGGAGGTTAACTTTTCTATTATTTCGAATTTTTTAAATTAAATTAAGATTCTCTGAGGAACGAAGAGAATCATCCGCAATTGTGCATTGTAAATTGTTCATTGTGCATTCGGTTTTAAAATAGTTTCTCAAAACAATCCTTACATATCAACGTTTGTCCTTTATTTGCGGAGATTGTGTTGTAGCTATTCAAAACTTTACCACAAATTTCGCAACATCCTTTTTCTATTATGGGTGTTGCTTTTTTCGGCTTTGTTTTATTAGAAGTTTTTTTGTTTGCAGGTGGTTCATAATCAATTTGTTCTTTAACAATACTATTTTTTTTAATTCCAAAAGTTAAATCGTAATCACTTTCACCAAAAAGTTCTAGTTCGAATCTTGGATTTTCAGAATCGTAATATTCTTCTATAACAAGTCTCCTTATTTGAGCATCATTTATGATTAAACCGCTTTTTTCTATTCCATCAAATATACTTTTTGGAATATTAGTTGTATCAGGATGTCTTTTTTTGCTCTTATAGTATACTTTTAATATAGCTATTAGAGACTGGGTTAAAACTATATTAGGGTTTTGACAGCGAGCTTCGAAGGCTATTTGCTCTTCATAAATTGCATATCTATCGTGATATTTACCAGATGCATATGGCAGTATACTTCTTCCAGATTTATTAGATAATTTAAAATTTGATTTAGTTATGGGGGAACCTTTAACTATTACTCTAGCATGATTTTTCATATTAACTTCCTTTCTAAGCTATTTCTATTATAACAAAAAAAATAATAGGTATATATAAATAGTTGAGTTATAATTCCTATAGAAATAAATTTAAAAGTATTATTATTGATATATAATTTTTTTAGTTATTTGACAAAAAGAGATATAATAAAATATAATTAAGCTGAATATAGAAAAGTTGGTGGATTAATGAAAAAAGAGATAAAAATTTTAGCTATTGAATCAAGTTGTGATGAAACAGCTGCAGCCGTAGTTGTTAATGGAAGAAAAGTGTTATCTAATGTAATTGCTTCCCAAATAGATATACATAAGCTTTTTGGTGGGGTTGTACCAGAGGTTGCTTCAAGAAAGCATATTGAAGTTATTAGTAAAGTAGTTAATGAAGCAATTTTAGAAGCGGATATTAAATTAAATGATATAGATGCAGTTGCTGTTACATATGGACCAGGACTAGTTGGTGCATTACTTGTAGGACTTCAATATGCTAAAGGCCTTGCTTATTCTTTAGATAAACCTTTAATAGGTGTTAATCATATAGAAGGGCATATAAGTGCTAATTTTATCCAGTACCCTGATTTAGAGCCACCATTTATGTGTCTTGTTGTATCAGGAGGGCATACTTTTATAGTTTATATGAAAGATTATGGGGAATTTGAGGTTTTAGGACAGACAAGAGATGATGCCGCTGGAGAAGCTTTTGATAAAGTTGCTAGAGCTGTAGGCTTGGGATATCCAGGTGGACCTAAAATTGATAAGCTTTCCAAACTAGGTAATCCTAATGCATATAAATTCACTAGGCCGAATTTTCATGGTGAAGATACTCTAGATTTTTCTTTTAGTGGTACAAAATCTGCAGTTCTTAATTATTTGAATAAAGCTAAAATGAAGGGTGAAGAAATAATTAAAGAAGATATTGTAGCTTCTTTTCAAAATGAAGTAGTTAACAATTTAGTGCAAAATGCAATAAAAGCATGTAAATTAAATGGATTAGATAAGATAGCTATAGCTGGAGGCGTTGCTGCAAATACGGCATTACGTGAAACTATGACAAAGAAAGCAAATGAAAATGAAATTACAGTTCTTTTTCCTGAAATGAAGTTATGTACTGATAATGCAGCTATGATAGGAAGTGCTGCGTATTTTGAATTTGAGAATGGCAGAAGGTCATCTTTTGATATAAATGCAATTCCAAATTTAAAATTAGGGCAGAGATAATAACCTATTTGATTATTTTTATAAAAGAATGTATTATTATAGTATAGAATTAGTGACGAATAGTCATAAATGGAGTGGATTATATGGCAAAAGGCGATATAGGAAAAGCACAGCAGAAGAAAAATATAAAAAGAACAAATCTATTAGAAGCTGCATATGAGTTGTTTACAACTAAAGGTATTAATGAGACAGCTATAGATGATATAGTAAAAAAAGCAGGTGTGGCAAAAGGTACTTTTTATCTGTATTATAAAAACAAGTATGATATTGTTGATAGGATTGTTTTAAATAAAAGTTCTGCTGTTTTAAAGCATGCTATGGATAAAGTAAATCATGAAGCAATGGATAAAGAAAAGTTAGACTCAGAACAACTAATACTTTTTTTAGATAACATTATAGACTATTTAGATCAAAATAAAACGGTACTGAAGCTAATACATAAAAATTTGACATGGGGCTTTTTTGAAAAAGTTCTCCATGATCAGTATAGAGAAAGTGCCAAAGAAATACATGAAATGTTTGATTTGTTTATTACTTATCTAAAAGAAAAAGGTAAAGATGAAAAAGAAGCTATAAAGATTTTTTTTACTGCTCTTGAACTTACAAGTTCAATAAGCTATAGCTCAATAATAAACAAAGAACCTTATGATATTAATGAAATGAAGCCTATATTGTATAAAACTGTTCGGCTGATGATTGAAAATTAAATTATAATGATATTCAAAGTAGAGTTAAAACAATTTGTTTTAGCTCTATTTTTTTATTGTAAAGGAAATATTAATATTTATTTACACAAAAGATATGAATTTTTTATTAATGAAATTCAAGAAAAATAATTTTATTTAAAGAGTAAAGGGGAGTAAATAGATGAAATTTGGAATAAAATTAGAATAATTTAATGAGCGAGGAGTATATGGATGATTATAGATAAAGCAAATGTTTACATTTAAATTACATTTGTTTATTTAATGGTATAGATAAAAAATATTAACAAATGCGCGAGATGATTATAAAAGATAATATTGACTGCTGGTCATTTTAGTATATAATAGTCTTTAGTAAACTAAAAAAATGACGAAGAGTCAATTGCTATTTATATTATAGGAGGAATTTTGTATGAAAAAAAATTGTATGTCTAAAAGAGTTGTATGTATCGTAGTATTGGCAACTTTTATGAGTGCGAATACTGTACTTGGAGATAATTTAGTTAAAAAGGATGAAACAGTATATGTTACTTTAGATAATAATGGTGATGTTACTAATGAGATAGTAAGTGACTGGTTGCACAGCGACGAGCTAGGTGTAGAAATAAAAGATAAAAGTATGCTTCAAAACATTGAAAATTTGAAAAGTGATGATGTTCCTGAAGCAGAAGGAGAAACTCTTATTTGGAAAAATGATAGTGGAGATGTTTACTATCGTGGAGATGCAGAAAAAGAATTACCTTTGGGAGTATCAGTTAAATATTATCTAGATGGAAATGAAATAGAAGCAGAAGAACTAGCTGGACAATCTGGAGAAGTTAAAATAAAAGTTGACTTAACAAATAAAGAAAAACAAGTAGTAACTATAAATGGTAAAGAAAAAACAGTTTATACACCATTTACAACTGCTACAGTTGTAGATTTACCTTTAGATAACTTTAAAAATGTAAAAGTTAATGAAGGAGAAATTATTTCAGATGGTAATAATCAAGTTATTACTTTTGTATCTGTGCCGGGATTAAAAGAAAGTTTAGATTTTGATTCTTTATCAGAAGACTATGATATTGATTTACAATTAGAAGAGTCTCTTGAAATAACTGCAGATGTTACAGATTTTGAAATGGGACCAATAATGATTACAGCTACTCCTGATTTGTCATTATTAGATGATTTAAAAGAAGCTAAATCTTTAGATGATTTAAGAGATGGAATAGATGAATTAAATGATGCAAGTCAACAATTGTCAGATGGAACTATAACATTACTTGATGGAGAAAAAGAATTTAATTCACATTTTGTTGACTTAAATTCTGGAATAGGTAAGTTAAGTGCTTCAAGTAAAGAATTAGGAGATGGAGTACAACAATTAGCCCAATCAGCAAAAACTTTAAATGAAGGTCAAGCTGAGTTTTATAGTAAATTCGGTGATCTTTACACTGGAATAAATGCTTTTGCGGCTAATGTAGGACCATTAAGTGATGGAATATCACAATTATCAGCAGGAGTTAAAGAAGCTCAAAGTGGAGCAACTCAAATTGCAGATGGAACAACACAAGTTGTAGAAGGTAGTGCAACTATAAAAGCAAGTACTGATGCACTTTATGCAGGAAGTACTAGTTTAGCACCTGGTATAGAAGATTTAAGTACAGGGTTAAGTACAATGGATACATCAACAGGGCAACTTATTGCAGGACAGAGTCAAGTTGATGCAGGGATAGAAGGTAGTTTAAAAGGAGTACAAGACTTAATAGTAGCAGTAGGGGAAACTAATCCTTTATATGAATCATTGAAAGCAATAGAAGCAGTATTAATAGCAACAGATGCAGGTGCAGACGGAGTAAGTGCTGGGTTAAGTCAATTACAAGCAGCTGAAAAAGCAGCAGTTTCTGGGGCGGATCAATTAGCTACAGGTGCTAGTCAACTTGAAGCAGGTCTTGGTCAATTAGATGCAGGCATAACTGAATTTGATGAAAAAGTTGGAGAATTAAATGCAGGTGCTCAAGCTGTTTCACAAGGATTAGACAAAATAGTAGAAGAAGGAATTAATCCATTAGCTCAAAGCGTACCAGCCCTAATAACTGGAACTACTGAACTTCAAGATGGTACAAAACAATTATATGAAGCTTCTTCTATGATTACAGATGGAACTGCAAAATTAGTTAATGAAGGAACAGATCCTTTAAATGCAGCAGTACCAGAATTAGTAGCTGGGGTTACAGAATTAAATGATGGTTCTAATCAACTATTAGATGCTTCAAATAAACTTTCAGAAGGTTCAAAAGAACTATCAGACAACATGGTTAAATTTAATGAAGAAGGAATTCAAAGTTTAAGTGATGAAGTAAGTGAGTCAATAGACACAGTACAAGACTTTTTAGATACAAAAGATAAATTATTCCAGCTTAGCGAAGAATATGGAACATTTAGTGGACTTGCAGATGGAACTGAAGGAAAAGTCAAATTTGTTATCAAAACTAGTGAAATATCTAAACCGGAAATTGTAGAAACAAATACAGATGCTACTGAAGAAGAAGAAAAAGGATTCTTTAATTGGCTTAAAAATATTTTTAGCAATGATGATGCTAATGTTGATCAGACTGCAAGGAGGTAATAAAAATGAAAAAATTTGCAGATTTTATTGCACATAAAAGAATTTTAGTTTTAATTGTTGCTGTGATATTATTGTTACCAGCTGCTTATGGATATTTTAACACACCTATTAATTATGATATATTGACTTACTTGCCAGAGGGTTTAAATTCGGTAATGGGAGAAACTATTATTGCAGACGAATTCAATGATGCAGCTACATCCATGCTTGTTGTAGAAGGTATGGATACTAATGATATAGTTAAGCTAAAAGAAAAAATAGCTAAAGTTGATAGCGTTGAAAAAGTTATTTGGATAGATGATGCTTTAGATGTTTCAGTACCTGCTGAAATATTGCCAGATGATTTTAAGGATATATTATTTCAAGAAGATTCTACTATGATGATAATAAAATATACAGGTCAAGCATCAGATGAATCAACTTTGAATGCAATTTCAGATATAAGAGGATTGTTAAATGAGCAATGTTTTTTAAGTGGTATTTCTACTATAGTAAAAGATACTAAGGAATTAGCTGATAAAGAGGCGCCAATTTATGTAATGATAGCAGTTATATTGTCAATAATAGTTCTATCTCTAACAAATAAATCAGTATTTATACCGTTTATATTTTTGTTATCAACAGGATTTGCTATTATATATAACTTTGGAACAAATATGTTCCTTGGACAAATATCATATATAACGAAATCACTAGCAGCAGTTTTGCAGCTTGGAGTTACAATGGATTATTCCATTTTCTTGATGCATAGATATGATGAAGAGTTAGAAAATTTCAGTTCAAAAGAAGAAGCTATGTCTCATGCAATTACTAAAACATTAGTATCAATATCAGGTAGTTCTCTAACTACTATAGCTGGATTTTTAGCTTTGTGTGTTATGGACTTAACATTAGGTAAAGATATAGGTATAGTAATGGCTAAAGGTGTATTTATAGGTTTAATATCAACAATAACAATTTTACCTGCTTTAATTTTGATTTTTGATAAACCTATTCATAGATTTAGACATAGAACAGTTTTACCTACATTTGAAAGAACAGCTAAAGTGGTTACAAGTAAGTATGGAATTTTTGTTGGAATATTCTTACTAGCTTTTATTCCTGCTATTTATGGGAATAATCATACTAGTGTATATTATAATTTAGATGAATCTTTACCTAAAGATCTTCCATCAATAGTTGCTACTGAAAAGTTGAAAGATCAGTATAATATGACTACAACACATTTTATTGCACTTGATAGTGATATACAATCATTTAAGGTAAAAGATATAAGTGATAGGATTGAAGACCTTGATGGAATAAATAATGTGCTTTCTTATAGTCAATTAGTAGGACCGGGAATACCAGAGGAATTTATACCAGAAGAAATTATCTCTACATTTAAGAATGATAATTATCAATTGTTAATAGCCAATTCTGAATATAAAGCAGCTAGAGATGAAGAAAACGAACAAATAGACCAAATATATGCCATATTAGCGGATTATGATAGTAATGCTTATGTGACGGGTGAAGGGGTTCTTACTAAAGATTTAATAGAAATTGCTGATTCTGATTTTAAACGAGTAAGTATAGCTTCGATAATTGCTATATTTGCCATTATAATGGTAGTGTTCCAGTCTGTTACTATACCAATTATTTTAGTTATGTCTATTGAACTAGCAATATTTATTAATATGGGAATACCTTTTTATACAGGAAGTACAATACCTTTTATAGCATCCATCGTAATAGGGTGTATTCAGCTAGGAGCTACTGTTGATTATGCTATTCTGATGACAAATAGATTTAGAGAAGAAATTAGAAATGGATTTGACAAAAAAGAAGCTGCTAGAATAGCAGTACAAGGTAGTGCAAGATCTATTGTAACCAGTGGATTAACTTTCTTTGCAGCAACTGCAGGAGTTGGTATCTTTTCAGATATGGATATAGTTAAATCTTTATGTACATTGCTTGCAAGAGGGGCTTTAGTTAGTATGGTGATAATCGTATTTATACTTCCTTCATTATTATTAGTTAGTGAAAAAGTTATAAGTGTTACATCACTTCATTGGAAAGATAAACCAAGTATTAAAAAAGCTATAAAAGCTCGTACTGCAGATAATAATTAATTTTTATGTAACTTGTTTTCTCTATCTTAAGTAGAATAATTATGAGAATAATTATAGGTGGAGGATAATTTGAGAACAATAAAAATTGGTGATAGAGGAACAGATGTTAAAAAACTACAAGCTGTACTTAATAAAATTGGATTAAATGCTGGGTCAGCTGATGGAATATTTGGTAGAAAAACAGAAATGGCTATTAAAAGATTTCAAAGTTTTTTTGGTCTTGAAGAAGACGGGGTAGTTGGCCCACAGACTTGGGATAAACTATTAAAATATTATAGAGGGTATGATGTTTATAGGGTACGAAATGGAGATACTTTATGGAAAATAGCAAATATATATTATAGTGATGTAGATGCTATTTTAATTGCAAATCCTGATTTGAATCCATTTAATTTAATCGTGGGTATGGAAATAAAAGTCCCATATATGATAACGGTAGTTGATACAAATGTTGATTATACTTATGATATTATGGAAATGGATTTGAAAAGTTTGGTTCAATTATATCCATTCTTAAAATTAGAGTCAGCGGGAGAGAGTGTGCTTGGGAAGAAATTGTATTATATAAAATTAGGAAGGGGACCTAATAAAGTATTTTATAATGGTTCACACCATGCATTAGAATGGCTAACAACTCCTGTACTCACTAAATTTATAGAGGATTTTTCTAGAGCTTATGGAAATGAAGATAAACTTGGGGGATTTGACCCAGCAGAAATATGGGAAAAAAGTACAATATATATAATGCCTATGGTAAATCCAGATGGAATAGATTTAGTATTAAATGGACTTAAAAAAGATAATCCATATTACAATGATTTATTTAAGTGGAATAATGGAAGTAGTAATTTTTCAACAAATTGGAGTGCTAATAATAGAGGCGTTGACTTAAATCATAATTATGATGCATCTTGGCAGGAATCTAAGGATTCAGAAGCGGCATATGGTGTTTATGGGCCTGGACCAAGAAAATATTCAGGACCGGCTCCTGAATCAGAACCTGAGACTAAAACAGTTGTTAAATTAACAAAAAAAATTTTACCTGAGCTAGTTCTTGCTTATCATAGTCAAGGAGAAGTTATATATTGGAATTATGAAAATATGGCAACGGATAGAATGAAGCAGATAGGAGAGGAACTAGCTAAGGAAGCAGGCTATAGTTTAGCAGAGACATATGGAAGTGCATCTTACGCGGGATATAAAGATTGGGTTATTGAGAAATTCATGAAACCAGGATATACGGTAGAGGTTGGTGTTGGAATTAATCCTTTGTCTATTAGTCAATTTGACAAGATTTATAGAGATAATATTGGATTGTTGCTTAGAGCGGCAACAATAACTGGAGAATAGTTTATAGTTCATAGTGCACAATTCACAGTTTATAGTTCACAGTGTTAAGTTTATAGTGAACAGTTAGCATTTGATGAAGAGATTTTTTAGTGAGGCTAAAAAATCTCTTTTTTTATATAATTTTTGAGAGAAAACAGCTTATTATAGGATATAATAGTAATAGACTATGTTTTAAAGAATTGCTGATTTATAAGTATTGTTATATAAATAGCTTTAATGTACAAAATATTTACAATTTGTAATTAGCAATTTACAAATAAAGTGGATTTTGCCACGCAAATTCTAAAACTTAATTAAATAATTAAGTTTTAGAATATTATTGACAGTGGACAAAAATAATAAAAGGATGATAAAGTTATGGCAATTGTAAAAAGTAAAGAAAAATCGGTACATAAAAAGAGAAACAAACTAATAGGTAATATAGTTATTACGTATTTATTTTCAGCATTTATTCCTTTGACAGGATTTTTGTATATCAATTATGTTTATTATATACAGCTTATATTGGTAACGGTAGTAATAGGTTATATCCAGAGAAATATTTTTAAAATAAAAATACTTAATTATGGGATTAAAGGCGAAAAAATAATAGCTAAAAGATTAAAAAAGCTTCCAAAAGAATATTCTATTTATAATGATATTACTTTATGGGATGGGAATATGGGCGCTCAGATAGATCATTTAGTAGTAGCTCCTTATGGAATTATAAATATTGAGACTAAAAACATGAAGGGTGAAATAATCGGAAAAGAAGAGGATGAGAAGTGGACACAAAAGAAGTTGGGCAAAAAAGGAAATGCATATTATAATAGCTTTTCAAATCCATGTGTACAAGCACTTAATCATGAAAAAGTTATTAGAAACTTTTTAAAAAAAGAGGGTTTTAATAACTATATAGATATTAATTCTCTAGTAGTATTCAGTGAAGGTGACGGATTTAAGTTAAATGTCATAAGCAAAAATATAGCAGTAATTAAAGATAGTGAAATTAAAGAATTTATCCAGAATAAACTTCAAAACAAAAATAATATTAGCAAAGAAGCAATAAAAAAACTTTTAGTAGCATTAGATTATAGAATTGAAGGTAGAAAATAAGAGAAACAAGCGATGCTTATATATCGCTTGTTTTAAATACTTAATTTATAATATAGTTATAGACCATTAAATAATGAAGGAAACTACCTAAAAGGATAAACAAATGAAAAATCTCGTGAAAACCAAATTTCCAAATTTTTATTTTTTTCGATTTTGTTGCATAAAAAATCGCTCCTATTGAGTAAGATAAACCGCCACCAAATAAAAGAATTAACCCGGTTGTAGGTAATATTTTATATAGTGGATAAATTACAAAGATTGCTGCCCAACCAAGCCCTAAATAGAAACTAGTATAAAGCCATCTAGGAGCATCTAACCAAATCAATTTTAATATTATTCCTGCGATAGCTAAAGTCCAAACGATAATTAATAGCAAGTATCCAGTAAAACCTTTTAAAGAAATTAGACAAATGGGAGTATATGTTGCTGCGATTAGGACGTAAATCATTGTATGGTCCAATTTTCTGAGAATTAATAATTTATTCTTTGAGCCTAAACTCCAATGATAGACTGTTGAAGCAGTATATAATCCAATTAACCCAATACTAAAAATTACTGAAGATATAATTTTTATATAATCTCCAGAGTTAATTGATACTACTAATAATAATATCAATCCGATAGCTGATAAAACGATTCCGATTAAATGGGTAATAGAGTTTATAGGTTCACGTATTGAATGGTTCATATAAGCACCTCCACACATAGTTTTAAAAACTAAGTTAAATTACATTAATATAATATCAAAGATAAAAGTTAAAGTCAACAAGTGATTACCTTTAATTTTGACACCTTGTTATTGATACTATATAATAAATTATATAGTATCAATAATTCATTTTTTATAGGTATTGGTTATATTTTTATTATTAGAGTTAGTTCATTGAAATTATTCATTACAAAAGTACGTTTTTATCGATAAAGGGGGGATAAGCTTATGAATAATTGGGAAAATTTATTATCACATAAATTAGTTAGAGCCGAGGATATTCCTAATATAGATTTATATATGGACCAAGTCACAGGATATTTAGAAAATACTTTAAAAAAGTTGAAAGTTGATAAAGAAGATAAAATTCTTACAAAAACTATGATTAATAATTATGTAAAGGCTAAGGTTATTGATAAACCAATAAAGAAAAAATATAATAAGAATCAAGTAATGGAATTAATAATGATTTATCATCTAAAGAATATTATTACTCTAGGTGAGATAGATGAAATGTTTTTTTTGCAAGATTTAAAAGCTACAGAAATAGAAAAGGATAAAGTCAGTGCAGAAAATAATATTATTGATAATGAAATTATAGAAGGGGTGTATGAAAGTTTTCTGGAAATACAAGAGCAAGTATTAGAAAACATTAATAGAGATTACGAAAAAAATATTGAATTAATTACATCTAATGATAAAAACGAAGCCATTAAATATATAACTAAATTAATATTAGAAGCAGATTTAAATAAAAGACTTGCAGAACTTATACTAAAGAATATGAGTAAGAAATGATAATAAGGCATAATACTTCAAATTATTTTGTACATGTATAGATAAACTACAATACAATTCTAATTATAATAATTTCATAATAATATAATAAAAATAAATTTAAATAATACTTATATAAAATTGAGTGTTATTTTTTTATTATTTAGGGAAGTATATTTTTCATATATAAGACCAAAATAGATATAGAAAGAGGAGGCGGTTTTATGAAAAAATTACTTTACATTACATGTAATTCAAAACCAGAAAACGAATCTACTAGTAAGAAAGTTGGAAGAGAATTTGTAAATAGATTTTTAGCAAAAAACAGTGATTTTGAATTAGATGAGTTAGATCTTTACAGTGAAGATATTCCAGAATTAGATTATAAATTATTTGAGCGCAGAGCAGAAACTGTAAAAGGAGAAGATTATGAGGCGTTATCTTCATCAGATAAAAAATCTGTAGATAGAATAAATCAATTAGCAGACCAATTTTTATCAGGAGATACTTATGTTTTTGCGGCACCTATGTGGAGTGTAAGTTTTCCTTCAAGATTAAAAAGATATATTGATTGTATTGTACAGAATAATAAAGTAATAAAAGTATCTCCAGAAGAAGTACATGGATTACTAGATGATAAAGAGAGAACTATGGTCTATATCCAATCATCAGGAGGAGTATATCCTAAAATTATAAATTGGAGAATGAATCATGGCGTAGAATATATTGAAGATATATTTAAGTTTTTAGGGGTTAAAAAATTTGAAAAAATATTAGTTCAAGGAACTGATATGCCCGATATAGGAGTGGAAAAGGCTATGCATAAAGCATATGGTGATATGGATAAAATAATAAACAAGGTAAGCCATGAGGATAAAATTAAAATTTAGATAATAGTATAATAGGGGATGATTTTCTAAAAGGGAATCATCCCCTATTATATTATGAAAATGATGTAAATAATTTTGTATGATTTAGCTTTATTCAGATTCCTCGTAGTCCAACTCATTGTTGGCTTTTAGGAAGTGTTTTTTCTCGAATTTTTTGATAAGTACAACTACAAGAATGATGATTACTGTTGTAGATATACATAGAAAATAGTAACCCATGCCAATTGCAATTCCTATACAAGCTACAATCCAAAGAGTAGCTGCTGTAGTAAGGCCACTAACAGAACCTTTATGATGTATGATTGTACCGGCACCTATAAAGCCTATACCAGAAATAACACCTGCAGACATTCGTCCGATATCAACTTTTATGGAAGCATTAAGTGCGGGATTGGCTGTTATCATATTTGTAGCTTCTTCAATCATAAGTATTTGTATTATTGATACAACACAGGAGCCAACGCATACTAACATATGGGTCCTAAGTCCAGCAGGTCTGTTTTTATATTCTCTTTCGAAACCTATAATACCACCAATTAATACTGAAATTATTAAACGAGTTAAAATTTCTATCTTAGTCATAATATTCTCCTATATTTTACATGAGTTTAATTTTAATATACTAAATTAATAAATTAATGTGAGATATTAGAAAAAAAAGAACTTAAAAAAATAAGTATATCATATATATAGTATTATAAATGGAATAATATTAGTTGTTGTTTGGAATAAAAGAATTTTACGAGAATATCCTATACTGTAGACAAATATTACATAAGAATTTTTATCTTAAAAATTCTATATTAGGGGTGTTTAAGTTGAAATGGAAAAATGAATTTATATCTATAACAATAGTGATTTTCTGTTTGATTAGCATTACTTCATGTGGCAATACTAAAAAAAATAATGAAGCTGTAAACGATGCAATAAATATTGATGCTCAAAATAATAAAAATAACATAGATGAAGACATTGAGAATAAAGAAGAGATTATAGAAAAAAATGATGAAAAATTAGAAAAAGATACTGATGATGAGTTCAATAAAGATGCTGAAAAAAGTAAATATAATGAAATAAATATGGTTTCTGTGAATGAATTAAATAGTAATGCAGAAAAGTATATGGACAAGTACGTTAAACTCCAAGGAACTATAGATTACATTGATGAAAAAGAAATAATATGTGAAATGATTATTAAGGATGGAAGTCAATTTATTGACGTAGAATATTATGATACAACGGATTATTTTAAAGGAGATTATATAACTATAGAAGGTATTGTTGCAAGTTATGCTTCGTACACATATAATGGGAAGCCTGCTTTAATGACAACAATCGAGGCTACTAAAATTGGAAATATTGTCTCAGCGGATGTTGTAGTTGAAACTAATTTAGTAGGAGGATATATTTTTGAAAAGAGTGATAAAGAAAAGTTGACATATACACAAATAAACTCTTTAGATAATTATTCACTAAAAATTGCAAGAAATGAGATATTTGCAAGACATGGGTATGATTTTAAATCTTCAGATTTGAAGGATTATTTTGCTAAGAAAGATTGGTATAAATCAAATGCTAATTATAAAGGAGAATTAAATCCTACTGAAACTTATAACGTTAACTTAATATTAAAAGAAGAAAATAATAGATAATAGTAACAATAGATAATTATAATGGATATAATAAAATAGACATAAGAATGTGTAATACTGCATTAGGAGGGTTATTTTGATTATTCATAAATCAGATATAGAAATTGATGTAAGAAAGATAAAAAATGGCCATGGAGAAGCTATAATTTATAAACTTTTGACAAAAGAGCAATTGAAGGAAAAAATATGTTTATTTAATACAATTATTTTGAAATCAGGAGTATCCGTTGGAAAACATGAGCACCAAGGTGATTATGAAATTTTTTATATATTAGAAGGAGGAGGTACTTTTAATGATAATGGTAAAGAAAAAAAAGTGCATAAAGGGGATGTAACAATAACTTATAGTGAAGAAACGCATGCACTTATAAATGATGGAATAGACGATTTGATAATTTTTGCATTAGTAGTAATAGAATAAATTATAATATCTAAAGTTACATTAAAGTGAAAATTTTTATTGTAGCTTTTTTTCTATATTTTGGTTTATAATATTAATATTGAAACTTAAATATATTTTAGGAGGATTAACATGATAAAAAGAAAAGATGATTTAGTAAACGTAACCAAGTGTTTAAGAGAAGGCAATGGGGAGGCTAATATACAAAATCTTTTATCAGTAGAAGAACTAGATAATAAAGGTAAACTATTTGCTAAGGTTGTTTTAAAACCTGGAGTATCAGTAGGAGAACATAATCATGATGGAGATTTTGAGGCGTATTACATATTAAAAGGTGAAGGTAAATATATTGATAACGGAGAGGAAAAAAGAGTTTATGCAGGGGATGTCACTTTAACAAAGAACGGAGAATCTCATTCAATGATCAATGATACGGAAGAAGATTTAGAGATGATTGCTTTGGTTATTAATAATTAAATGAAATTAATTCAACTTAGAGGATGTTGGCAATTATTTGTTGACAACAGCTTCAGTAATAATATGTATAAACTTCACATATATTTATGAATTGATCATTCTATTAGTATGATATAATTATGATAAATAAAAAAAATGGAGGTAGAATAGATGGGTTTATTTGATTTTGCAAGGAATCAATTTATAGAGGTAATTGAATGGACTGATAGTAGTACAAATCTTATGGTTTATAGATTTCCTGTAGCAGGAAAAGAAATTAAAATGGGAGCACAGCTTACAGTTAGAGAATCTCAAAAGGCTGTTTTTGTTAATGAAGGAGTTATTGCTGATGTATTTGAGCCAGGTAGATATACTTTAAATACAGAAAATTTACCTATATTAACAAAACTTAAGTCTTGGAAATATGGTTTCAATTCACCATTTAAAGCAGAAGTATATTTTGTAAATACAAAACAGTTTACTAATCAAAAGTGGGGTACTTCTAATCCTATAATGATGAGGGACCCAGAGTTTGGAATGTTAAGACTTAGAGGTTATGGGATTTATTCATATAGAGTTTCAAACCCTGTAGTTTTCTTAAAAGAATTATTTGGGACAAGTGCTTCTTTTGATACTGAAAGTATAGAAGGACAACTTAAGAGAATGATTTTATCTGGTATCACTGACTTGCTTGCTGAGTCAAAGATTGCTGCACTAGATTTAGCTATGTATTATGATGAGTTGAGTGAAAAAGCTAAAGAGAAAATGCAAGGGAAATTTGCTGACTTTGGATTTCAAATAACTTCTCTCTATATTGAAAACTTATCGCTTCCTGAAGAAGTAGAAAAAGTTTTAGATAAGAAAACTTCTATGGGGGTTTTGGGTAATATGAATCAATATACTCAATATCAGGCAGCAGAAGCTATTAGAGATGCTGCTCAAAATCAATCAGGTGGATTAGCATCAGCAGGTGCTGGCATAGGAGCAGGGGCAGCTATAGGAAATGCAATGGCAGGAGCTTTTGCAAATAATCAAAACAATAACAATGTAAAAACTCAAGTAGATAATTCACCTGCAAAGGTAAAGTGTCCACATTGTGGAGAGCCAGTGGAAAAAGAAGCTAAATTTTGCAGTTCTTGTGGAAAAACTATTCAAGTTAAGAAAGCACATTGTATAAGTTGTAATGCTGAGATAGAAGAAGGGGCAAAATTTTGTCCAGAATGTGGAGCAAAACAAATTACAGAAAAGATATGTAGTGAGTGTGGTGCGAAAAATACTCCTACAGCAAAATTTTGTGCTGAATGTGGCAATAAGTTGTAAAGATAATTAATAATGCACAATGCACAATGTACAATTTCGGATGATTTTGCTACGCAAAATCTTTAATTGAATAAAAGACATATTTTTAAATATAGTTTATATTTAGATTGTTTTTAAAATATATGAGTTTAGTTATTATAGTAAAGAAGAATATAAAGTGTAGTTTCTGGAGTATAGTTAAATATGATTTGATTAAATATTTGGAGAATTTTTTATTTAAATAAAGATTTTCTGACCAAAGGGAAGAAAATTATCATTAATTGTGCATTGTACATTGTGCATTGTGCATTGAATTAATCTGACCAAAGGGAAGAAAATCAACATTAATTGTGCATTGTGCATTGTGAATTGTGCATTGCCTTAAAAAGAGGTGTATTTTAGTGGAGGACTTTGAAAATAACGTTGAAAATACAGAAGCTAAAAAAGTTGAAGAAACTACAGTGACTAAGTGTCCAGCTTGTGGTAGCAATATGCTTTTTGATCCTGAAAGTGGTAATTTAAAATGTCCATATTGCTCGAATAAAAGTGAAATAGTAAGTGAGCAAAATAATTTAATAGAGAATGATTTTGAAGCAGCACTTGAAAATGTAGATAATAGCTGGGGTGAAGAGAAGAGAGTTTTTAAATGTGAAAATTGTGGGGCTGAATCTGTAATAGATAAAGACCGCACGGCGGAATTTTGCCCATTCTGTGGATCTTCACATATTGTTAATGATGACAAAGAAGTAGGTATAAAGCCAGCACTAGTTTTGCCATTTAAAATTACTAAAGATGATGCGCTTACAAAATTTAAAAGTTGGATAAAAGGTAGGCATTTTGCTCCAAATGAATTAAAAAAGGCACATAAGTTGAATAAAATAGTGGGTACATACATACCATATTGGACTTTTGATACTAATACTAACTCTAATTACACTGTTAGAATAGGTACATATTATTATGTGGAAGAAGCTCGTTGGGTAGAAGAAGATGGAAAACGTAAAAGAGTTACTGAAAGAGTAAGAAAGACAAGATGGAGGACAGAACAAGGATATTATAACCATTTTTATGATGATGTACTTGTAAATGCTTCTAAAAATGTAGCTAGTGGTCTTATTGATAGTATTGAACCATTTGATTTAAATGGTCTTTTAGATTATAGCCCTAATTATTTATCAGGATTTTTGGCTGAAAAATATTCTATTTCTCTTAAAGATGGATTTGAAGATGCTAAAAATGAAATTAATACGAAAATAAGAAATGGTATTAGAGGTCAAGTTTTTGGTGATGAAGTTCAAATTGTTAGTGTGCAAACTGATTATGAGGATATTACATATAAACATATTCTACTACCAGTTTGGGTATCTTCATTTAATTTTAAAAATAAAGTATATAGATTTTTAGTTAATGGACAAACAGGCAAAGTAAAAGGTAAGGCACCTGTGAGTGCTGTTAAAGTTATTTTTCTTGTCTTAACTATAATTATAGTAATTGCTATAATTATATTGTTAGTAGGTTAGGCACAATAAAAAAAGTAATATAGTGGTAAAAAAAGATTTGTTTTAAAATAGCTTACTATTAATAATACAGTTTTTAATATAATGGTTAACAATAATTGAAGCACAATTTAGAGGTTGAATTATCCTGTATTGTGCTTTTTAAGTATTTCATGAAAATCACTCCTTAGTTGTATTAAGAAACACAATTTATGCTCAAATATATTATATAATAAAAGAATTATAAATAAATTAAAATATTTAATTTAATACTAGAAATAGAAAGATTGTTGTAATATAATTAAAATGTAGCGTTGTACATAAAATGTAAAATAGTTACAAAAATTAAAAATCATATACTCTTTAATAGGGTGATAGGTTCTCAAAATATGAGGTGGTTTTTTGTATAATAATATCTTAAATAAAAATAATGTTTCTATAGATGGAGAGAAGAATATAAATTTTGAAACTCAATTTTTAGATTGTGAATTTAAAAGAACTAAAAATGATTTGAGGATATTTATAATATTTGTTTCCTTGTTTTATTTGTTGTTTAGTATCATGGATTATTTTTTCATAAAAGATAGTAAAGAATTATTATTTATTATTTTATTAAGGGCTTTAGTATTTTTTGTAGGGCTGTATTTGTTTTTTTTGATAAAGCAAGGTTATGAATACCAGGAAATCAAGTACAAGCTTTTATTTTTTGAGCTTTTATTTTGCAGTACATATATTGTTATTACTGGCTTCTATAATTATTATGATTATCTTGTACATTGTATGGAATTAATAATGATAGTAATTGGATTGTATTTTATACCTTTAAAATGGAAGATTAATTTTGAGGTTTCTATCGTTTTTACTTGTTTTTTCTTATTAATCAAATATATTAAGTTTAGTTTTGATGATATTTCATTACTTTATACTTCCATAGTATATCTTTTTGTGGTAATTAGTCTTATTGGTAAATTGACAAATGATAATTATAAATATAGAAAAAAACAATTTCAAAATAATTGTGAATTAATTGAGTTAACAATTACAGATAGGCTTACAAAGGTATATAATAGATTGAAATTTGAGAATGAATTAGTAAAATTAATTGATTTAAGCAAAGAAAAAAAAATTATATTTTCATTGATTATTTTTGATATCGACGATTTTAAGGAAGTTAATGATGCATACGGCCATTTAGTTGGAGATGAAGTATTGGTCAAAGTATGCCATTATGTAAATGAAGTTATAAGAGAGGGAGATATATTTGCTAGGTGGGGTGGAGAAGAATTTGCATTGCTTTTACCTAATTCCAATATTAATTCTGCTGTTTTTGTTGCAGAAAGAATTAAAAGTAAATTAGTAAATAGTAGCTTTCCTAATGATATATCCGTATCATGTAGCTTTGGCGTCGCTGAATATTGTGGGCAGTATAGTGGTGACGATTTAATTAAGCAAGTAGATAATTATTTATATAAAGCAAAAGAAGGAGGTAAAAATCAAATAGTTTTTAGTAATTTGTAAAAAGCTTTATAATCAAATATTCTAGAAGTAAAATGGAATAGATGTCATTGTACGTGCTTTATAAAATTTATATATAAATATCTGAAAACTCAATATGTACTTTTTCAATATGAGAGTTGTTATTGTTTGAGTGATTATTTTTTGATATTGGTATATTTGAAATTTGCCTTATTGGAAGATTAATAATAAATTCAGTGCCAATATTTACTTCTGAATTAAGCAATACTTCTCCATGGTGAGCGTCTACTAGTGCTTTTACTAATGAAAGTCCTATACCACTTCCCTTAAGTTCACTTGTTATGCATTTGCTTGCCTGTACAAATCTATCAAAAATATTATTTTGGTTATCATATGGAATTCCTATGCCATTATCCTTTATTGAAATACTTACAGTATCACTATTACTTGTGATATTAACGAGTATTTTTCCACCTTTATCTGTGAATTTAACAGCATTTGATAGAATATTTAAAATAATTCTTTCTATACTTTCAGGATCACAGGCTATAATTTGTTCCTCTTTGTTTGTGTCAAAAACTATTTCAATACCGGTATTTTCTATATAGTCAACTATAGAAAGTGTTATATTTTCAACCAACTCAATAATATTACAATTCTGAAAATTTAGTTTTAAATAGCCAGCTTCTAATTTTGATATGTCTAGTATGTTATTCACTAATCTAATTAATCTTAAACAATTTTGTCTCATAATATGAAGATATTTATCTTTCTTTTCTTTATCTAGAAAATCAGATGAAAAATTATCACTAGAGTTATTATTGATAACTTGGAGAGCACTGTAAATCACACTAATAGGTGTTTTTAATTCATGACAAATATTTGAAAAAAATTCTGCTTTAACTTTGTCACATTCTTTTGCATTTTTTAGTTGCTCATTTTTCTCTACTATTGCATCAATAAGTTGATTGTATTCTTTTTTAAAATATTCTTTTTGTTTTTTAATTGAATGTTCAAACTGCTTGCATGAAGTAATTAAAAAATTCATAATGTTATTAAATTTGGATTCATCCAACACTTTAATATCTAATATATAATCAAGAGATTTTTTTTTATCATTATTGTATTCTTTAATTTGTGATTTTAAAAAAGGTGTATTTGATTCTTCAAATATGAAATTACTAAGGCAAAGATAACATAGAACTTGATTATCTAATTTTATAGGTATAAATGCATGATATAGACCATTTGAACCTTTGTGAATATAGTATTCTTTCTCATTTATAGTATCTATAGTTTTTAAAATTTGATTAGAAATAATGCTAAAATTCATTAAAATTTGACTACAATAATTAGTATAAGATCTAGTTAATTCAATTGGAGAAAGTAATTCACCCTTTGAATCTAATATATAACATGGGATATTAGTTATATGATAAAAATTTATCATGTTTTTTTCTAATAGTTCTAAGTCTATTAAATCTAAGATTTTATAATTCATAACACACCTCTATATAATGGGAATTATAGTGTATTTAAATCAAATACAGTAATAATGTTAAATACAATAAGATTATATCATAATATAGATTAGAATACATATAAAGGTAGAAAATATTTAAACATTAATTTAATATTTTATTAAAAATTGATAAATTATATTTTAAAGTGTACAATAATTATAAATACAAACTGAGTAAAAAGAGATTTTTTTACACTTTAATTATTAATTTATTAATGAATAAATTAATAATTTGAACTATTGATAATTTGCTAGGAAAAATTAAGTTTCCACTTGGGAACTAAAAGATGGAGGTATTTTTTATGAAAATGTTTTTGAGTGATAATAATTCGGGAGCTCACGCTAAGGTATTAGAGGAGATAGTTAAGTGTAATATTGAACACGAAAGACCATATGGAAATGATATATACTCTGAGAAAGCAAAGGAAATAATAAGAGATATATTTGAGGTAGATGTAGATGTTTATTTTGTGGCAACAGGGACTGCAGCAAATGTTATTGGCCTCTCAGGTTTATTAAGGTCTTACGAAGGTATAATAGCACCAGAGAGTGCACACATAAATGAAGATGAATGTGGTGCTATGGAGAAATTTAGCGGAAATAAAATAATATATGTTGAAGGGGAAAAAGGTAAACTATCACTAGAAAAAGTACAAAAATTGATTAGTAGTTTTAGAGATGACGAGCATCAAGTCAAGCCTAAAATAATTTCAATAACTCAAGCTACTGAATTTGGAACAGTGTACGAAGCCTGCGAGATTAGGGAAATAGCAGAATTTGCTCATAAAAATAATATGTTGCTACATGTAGATGGAGCAAGGATAGCTAATGCCGCGGTTGCACTAGATGTTACTTTTAAAGAAATGATAGTGGATACTGGTGTTGATTTACTTTCATTTGGTGGAACAAAAAATGGAATGATGTTTGGAGAAGCTATTATTTGTTTTAGACCTGAACTATCAGAGCATTTTAAATTTATTAGAAAGCAGGGAATGCAATTAGTATCTAAAATGAGATTCATTTCAGCTCAATTTATTGCGTATTTAGAAGATGATTTATGGAAGGCGAATGCTAAGCAAGCTAATGATATGGCAAAATTATTAGAAGAAAATCTTAAAAAGTTTGAAGAAGTAAAATTAGAAGCAAAGGTTGAAACTAATATGATTTTTGCGTATTTCCCAAAAGAGTGGATAGAGCCGTTGCAAGAAAAATATCCTTTTTATGTAATTAATCCTGGTATTAATATGGTAAGATTGGTTACATCTTTTGATACAAAAAAAGAAGAGGTTGAAGAATTTATAAATATGATAAATGATTTAAGGAAACGAGGTTAGAAAGTGGAAGTAAAAGGGTAACTAATTTCATTTTTCAGCTACAGTAAGTATTGCTGGAGATAGGGATTTGTATGTTAGAGCTGCTGATGTTACTAATATTGTACAAGCTTCTGGATATGGAGTCTATAGTGTGGGTATTGTAGCAGAGGTATTAAATCCCGATGACGATGTTAATAATCATGCTGGATGGACGATTCAGATTGTTTATGCTAATGAAGCTTTACCCGTTAGAAATATGAGTGTGTATGTTGGGGCAGAAGTTTATTTTGATTTCTTAGGATTATCAGGAGTAGATATAAGTAATGAGGTTTTTGCATATGTTAAAGATGGAGCTACAGAAGAATATATCAAATTAAGATGTTGCTGTAGTAAAAATATAAATGTTAATATATATAATTGCAAAAAATAGGTAAGACAAAGAAGGGTTACTTCAATTTTAGAGTAATAGAAATACAAAGCTAATTTATTGTAATAATTTTTTAGTGTATACAATAGACTCTTAATCAGTAACTCTTAACTTTGTATCTTCTTCTCCTATTATTTTAATGCCAATTTCAATTTCTTTCAGAGATAATCTAGAGTAACTTAATCTCAGGGTATCATCAGGGGCATCGCTACAATAAAAAATATCCCCAGGTGTGAAAATTACATTTCTTTGGGTACATTTTTTAAGTAAATCTCTGGAATTAATATTATCTAGTTTTATAAATATAAATAGCCCACCATCCCCCCAAATGAATTTATGAGGAATAAGTTCTGTAGCTAGTCTTTTAGTATATATAAATTTTTCTCTATAAACATTTCTAATTCTTTTTACATATTTATCGAAATTACCTGAATTTAAATAGTCATATAATATTGCCTGGTCAAGAAAGGACGTATGTATATTTCTGCTTCTTTTTACACTTTCTAAAAGATTAATTAATTTTGGGTCAGCAAAAATCCATCCTATTCTGAGGCCTGGGAAAAGAATTTTAGATAAACTTCCTATATAAATAATAGAGTTATCATTGATACCAATTGCAGTCATTGGTGCTATATGGTCGCTTGAAAACTGTAATTCTTCATTAAAACCATCCTCTATTATAGGAATATTGAATTTTCTAAACATATCATAAACATCTTTTCTTTTTTTGTAGGACATAACTAGTCCAGTAGGATTGTGGTATGAAGGAACTAAAAAAGCAATTTTAACTTTATTTTCTTTTAGATTTTTTTCTAAAGAAGATAGGTCAATACCATTACTTGTCATTGGTATTCCTAAAATATTTAGTTTGTGAAGTTTCATTAATTTTATGGCAGTATTGTGAGTTGGATTTTCACATAGTATGGTATCTCCTTCAACTGTTAAGGAGGACAAAAGTATATCAAAAGCTTCAGTAAATCCATTAGTTATAAGGATTTTTTTATTAAAAATATTAACTCCTTTTTTGTGCATATATTGCATTAGATAATCTATGAGATTTTTATAGCCTTGTGCATAACCATAGTTTAGTATTTTTTCGCCTTCCTTGGAAATAACATTTAGAAAAGATCTTTTTACTTCTTCAATATCAAAAAAACTACCGTCTGGTGCAATGCTTTTGAAAGATATCATTCCTTTTTTATAGATTGTTTCCGTTTTCATAATGTCAAGCTGCTCTGCTAGTACAGAATAATCATTTATGGAATCATTCCAATTAAAATCCCAAGCTACTGAATCTTCAAGTTCAATGTTAGAAACAAAGTAGCCTTTATTTTTTATGCTATGAATTAAGTTATCTTCAGCTAACATATTGTAAGCATATATAACAGAATTTCTACTTATGTTTATAATACTAGAAAGCTCCCTTGTAGATGGGAGTTTACTACCACAGGGAAGCATGCCTGTTATTATCATTTTTTTTAAATGTTCGTAAATTTGAGTATATATTTTCTTTTTAGTGTCCAATTTAATATTAAAAATCATGATTACCTCATTTTCTTTTTAGAGTTAGTGATGAACTTATAATTTTATCTAATAGGGTTGTAAAGTTTAAACCATAAGCTTTTGCACTTTTGGGCAAAAGACTATTGCGAGTCATTCCTGGAAGTGTATCTATTTCTAAAACATAAATTCCTTTTTTGTTTATTATAAGATCAATTCTTGCGTAAACCTGTAGATTAAAAGAATCCCAGCATTTTAAGCAAATATCTTTGACTTTAGATTCTATATCAGAACTTAGTTTGATTACTTTCTCATCAGCTTTATTATTCCCATATTTAGACGAATAATCGAAAAAGGCAGAGTGCGGAGTTATTCCTAGCATAGGTAGTACTTCACCATTAAGAATACTACAAGTTATTTCATCCCCTTCAATAAATTCTTCAACTAAAATTTCATCATCATATTGAAAGGACGATGATAAACACTGATTTAATTCCTCTTCATTATTTACCTTGTAAACACCTATACTTGAACCTCCATTATTTGGTTTTATAAACAGAGGGAATTTAAGTTTATAGATTGCATCTAAATTTAAAGTGTCTTCTTTTTTTATTATAAACCAATTGGGAGTTTTAATCTTTTCATTATTGAATATTTTTTTACTCATATTTTTATTCATACATAAGGCACTAGAGAGTACGCCACATCCTGAGTAAGGTACATCCATAGTTTCTAGTAAAGATTGAATTTTACCATCTTCACCAAAGGCTCCGTGGAGAGCAATAAAAGCAAATTCAAGATTTCTAATTTGATCAATTAATTCATAGCGAGTATTTATTGAAACAGGAACTA
This sequence comes from Clostridium sp. DL1XJH146, assembly GCF_054819755.1. NCBI lineage: Bacteria > Bacillati > Bacillota > Clostridia > Eubacteriales > Clostridiaceae > Clostridium > Clostridium sp. DL1XJH146. The sequence goes on along the minus strand of NZ_JBTVVN010000016.1, from coordinate 54,689 downwards.
CTGTATATTTTTCTTTATCTAAATTTTTTATGATTTCTGCTCCAGTTAAAAGAGATACTTCTCTCTCAGAAGAGTCACCACCCATTATAACACCAACATTCATTCAATTTTCCTCCTTAAATATTAATATTCTCTAATACTATTTTAACTTATATTTAAAAAATAAAAAGAGCCACCTTTCTCTCTTTTTAGGGCAAAGATGGATTTCTTTTTTAAATATAGTGTGCAGTTTGCAGAGTGCTTTTTATTAAACATAGAGTGCAATTTGCAGAGTGCAGTTAAAAGATTAAAAGATTAAAAGATTAAAAGATTAAAAGATTAAAAGATTAAAAGATAATTAACAATGTACAATTATGTATGATGTTGCCGGTGCAAAAGCTTTGATTTAATATTCGTTTAGATTTACTAAAAAAATACTATTGTATAGGTATTTGATATATATGAGATAAAAGGGTATTAATTAATTGATGATCCTCGACAAATAGCGAGAATCATCAATCACTTCACAATTCACACTGAAAAAAAGCTTACTATTTTGTTTTTGACATCATATGTTTTGAAATAGATAGCACTCCGTTTCTGGGGAGAAATCTAACTAATTGGGATAATAAAAAGTTTTTATTGCCCACGATTTTCACTCTTTTGTTATGCATTAAAGCTGAATAGCCTTGTTTTGCAACCTCTTTTGGAGTAAGTAAATGTTGAAATATTCGTGATGAACTTGACCCTTTAGCGGTACTGGTAAAGTTAGAGTCAGTAGGACCTGGACATAGAGCTGTTACAGTTAATCCGTATTTTTCAAATTCTTTGCTTATACTTTCGCTGAAAGAAAGTATATATGATTTTGTTGCAAAATAAACAGCCATATAAGGTCCTGATTGAAAAGAGGCTGTTGATGCAATATTTAATATTCTACCATAACCGTTTTTAGCCATATCTCTAGCAAATAATTTAGTCATATGAGTAGTGCAACTAATATTTAAATTAATCATATCAAGTTCTTTTTCTAAATTTGTTTCTATAAAAGGTCCGTATGTACCAAAACCAGCATTATTTACTAGAACTGTAACTTCAATATTTTGAGATTTTAACTGCTCGTAAATTTCTTTTGGAGAGTTTCTCTGAGATAAATCTTTTTTTATAATAATAGTTTTTATTTTGTACATTTTTTCAAAAAATATAGAAGCAGATTTTAATGTTTCATAATCTCTTGCCACTAAAATTAGATTATAGCCATCTTTTGCGAATAGATTTGCTAATTCCAAACCGATGCCTTTATTTCCACCTGTAATAAGAGCAAAGTTATTATTCATTTAATCACCGTCCTCATTATATATTTTTAGTTTTATATAATAAAATATACAATTTTTGATATAATGAAAGAGTACAGATAAACTTGCATATATATAAATAAGTAGCTTTATTGATTTAATATGTAAAACTCATTAATTTGTAAGAGGATTGAATTTTATTTAAAATATTATATAAAGGTGGTATATAATGAGATATAAGATTAGAGAAAAAATTTTTAGTTTTGGCGATAATTTCACTGTTAAAGATGAAGATGATAGAGATATTTTTAAAGTTAAAGGTAAGGTTTTTGCAATAGGAGATAAACTTAGATTATATGATATGCAAGAAAAAGAAATTTCTTATATTGAGCAAAAGGTTTTAAGATTACTTCCTGAATATAATATTTATATGAATGGAATGTCAGTTGCTAAAGTAAAGAAGCAGATTTCATTTTTTAAAGCTAAATTTAATATTGAAAGTAGTTTTGGGGATTATTCAGTTGAGGGAGATGTTTTCTCTCATGAATTTAATGTTCTAAGAAATGGGACTGTAGTTGCTAGAGTGTCTAAGAAATGGTTTAGTCTTTCTGATACTTACTCAGTTGATGTTTCAGACAGTGAGAATCAAGGCTTTATGGTATCACTTGTGATTGTAATTGACCAAGTTATTCACGATGATGAGAATAAGAATTAAGTTTTACTGTGAAAACTTCGTAGTTTGACTTTTCATATAAATAATTTATATTTTACCTATTATATGGTGTATTATTTTTAAATAATACAGAGGGAGATTTTTATGAGTGCAGGTGTTCTTAACTAAACAAATTTGATATTTTAATAAAGTATACTTAAAAGTATAAATCTTGTTAAAAATTTTTTCTTGGAGCAAGCTTTTTGTGATATTTATTAGAAATATATGGTTTATAGTTCGACTAATTATTTATTCATGTCCAAAACTAGTAGAATCGTCTAGCTTTTGGAACAAGTATAAATATAGTTTTACAATGGATACCCTATAGTTAAGAATACTACAGGCTTATTATATATAATGGTTAAAAGCATAATTTAAAATATATATTTTATTTTTCATAAGGATTATATTATTCTATTCTTCATTTAAAATAGGTGATTGTGTATATATCAATACAATGGAAAGAACAGGTATAGTATACGAAGAAGAAGAATTAAATTTAAAAGATAAAATAGTGTGAAGAGTGAAATGTGAAGTTAAGGATGATTTTGCTACGCAAAATCGACTAATAAATTAAAAGATTTCCGAAGAATGAGGAAATCATCCATCATTTCACACTTCACATTTCACACTTTTTAAAATAAACCTTTTTAATATAACAATACTTTATAAATCAGCATTATTATAAAAAAAGGATTTGGTGATCTTATGGGGATAAACAATAATAGAAGAATTATTCATGTGGATATGGATGCTTTTTTTGCTGCTGTTGAGCAACATGATAATCCAAAATTGAAGGGCAGACCTGTTATAGTTGGGGGGACAAGTAATAGAGGGGTAGTATCTACTTGTTCTTATGAAGCGAGAAAGTTTGGGGTTCATTCTGCAATGCCTATTTTTATGGCAAAATCAAAATGCCCAAATGGAGTATACGTGCCCGTAAGATATGGAAGGTATAAAGAAGTTTCAAGGCAAGTTTTTGAAATATTATATAGAGTAACGGATAGAGTAGAGCCACTTTCTATTGATGAAGCTTATTTAGATGTCACTGATGTTAAACTAGAGTCTATTAAAATAGCAAATTGGATTAAAAGAGAGGTTTTAAGAAATACGGGACTAACTATTTCTGCAGGTATATCTTATAATAAATTTTTAGCTAAAATTGCTTCTGATTGGAATAAACCAAATGGTATAAAAGAAATAAATCAAGATATGATACCAGAAATATTAAAGCCTTTATCTATTGATAAAATATATGGACTTGGTAAAAAATCAGTTCAAAAATTAAATAATATAGGAATATATAAAGTTGAAGAATTACTGAAGTTAGAAGAAGATTTTTTTGTAGAGTATTTTGGTAAATACGGCAATGAAATTTATTGGAGGATAAGAGGAATAGATAATAGGAATGTTAAAGTTGAACGAAATATTAAATCTATTGGAAGAGAAAGTACCCTTAAGGAAGATACTAAAGATAAAGAAAATCTAAAAGAGTATTTAAAAGATTTTTCTAGTAATATAGAAAAATCGTTATATGCAAGAAATTTATATTGTAAGACAATAACGGTTAAATACAAAACAGCAAGTTTTCAAGGACATACTAAGAGTAAAACTGTTATTGAAAATATTAGCGGTAAAAAAGAAATATATAAGGTTGCTACGGAAATTTTAGAAGAATTATATATAGAAGAAGAAATTAGATTAATAGGGTTATCTGTAACTAATCTATATGAAAAAACTATAGAACAAATTTCTTTTTTATAATCTGTAACATATTGAAGATACAATGAAAAATTCAAAAAAAGATTCTTGTATTGTTAAAAATTTTTTGATAAAATATAATTAATATAGAAAAGGTTTTCTATATTAATTATTGAAATGGGATAACCACCTTATTCTATGTTGATATTTAATGTAAAAAATTTATTTAGGTATTTAGAAAACCTTTTCTATTTAATAATTATAAAAGTGAGGAATGTTATTATGGAATTAGTAAATAAATTAAAAAATGATTTTAATACAGTATTTGGGAATAAAGATGTTAGAGTTTTTTTTGCACCAGGAAGAGTTAATATGATTGGTGAACATACTGATTACAATGGAGGTAATGTTTTTCCTTGCGCATTAAGTTTTGGAACTTATATAATAGCGTCAAAACGAGAAGATACTAGAGGTAGAGTATATTCTTTGAATTTTGAGGATTTAGGAATTATTGAATTTGATATAAATAATTTAGAGTATTTAAAACAAGATGATTGGGCTAATTATCCTAAGGGAGTAATTAGTGAATTTAAAAAGAATGGTTTTAAAATAGATAAGGGATTTGATGTTTTATTTTATGGTAATATCCCAAATGGAGCAGGTCTTTCTTCATCAGCTTCTGTTGAACTTGTAACTTCTGTAATGTTAAAAGGATTATTCAATGTAGATGTTGATATGGTTTCAATGGTTAAAATGAGTCAAAAAGCTGAAAATGAATTTGTAGGTGTAAATTGTGGTATTATGGATCAATTTGCAATTGGGATGGGCAAAAAAGATAAGGCTATTTTATTAGATTGTAATACATTAGAGTACAAATATACAAAACTTGATTTGAAGGATGCTGCAATAGTTATAGCCAATACAAATAAAAGAAGAGGTCTTGCTGATTCTAAATACAATGAAAGAAGAAGTGAGTGTGAAAGAGCATTAAAACAACTTCAAGAAAAATTAAACATTACTTCTTTAGGTGATTTAACAGAAGATGAGTTTGAAGAAAATAAAAGTTTAATTACAAATGATGTAGATAGACAAAGATCAAAACATGCTGTCTATGAAAATAGAAGAGTCTTAAAGGCAGTAGATGCCCTTGAAGGTGGAGATTTAGTTCTATTCGGACAATTAATGAATGAAACACATATTTCTTTGAGAGATGATTATGAAGTAACAGGAGTAGAATTAGATACTTTAGTCGATATAGCTTGGAGGGAAGAAGGAACAATAGGATCAAGAATGACAGGAGCAGGTTTTGGAGGTTGCACTGTTAGTATTGTAAAAGAGGATAAAGTCCATTCTTTTATAGAAAATGTAGGCAAAAAGTACAAAGAAAAAATAGGATATGAGGCAGATTTTTATGTGGCAAAAGTAGGAGATGGAGCTAGAGAACTTTTTTAAAAAGAAGAGTGCAATTAGCAATTAGCAATTTGCAATTAAGGATGATTTTGCTACGCAAAATCTTTCAATTAATTAAAGATTCTCGACGATAGGAGAGAATCATATACAATTGCACATTGCAAATTATTTATAAAATATAGCAAAAGAGAATAAGAGGAGGGTTATTATGGTTGATATTAGCAGAGAAATCTGTAAATTAGTAGAGTATGCTCTTTATAATAGGCTTATAGAAATGGATGATGTTATTTACTCTCGTAATAGAGTTCTTGAAGTTTTGGGTTTGGATGATTTTACTGAAATGGCGTTAGAAGACGAAAAAAATGATAATGTCTCAGTAATTTTAGAGAATATATTAAATTGGGCATTTGAAAATGGTAAGTTAGAGAGTAATTCAGCTGTTTATAGGGACCTTTTAGATACAAAAATCATGGATTGTTTTATACCTAGACCTTCAGAGATTATTAGAAAATTTAAAGATTTAAGCAAATTTGATAAAGTAAAAGCAACAGATTATTATTATAATTTAAGTAAGGCATCTAATTATATAAGAACTGATAGAATTGCTAAAAATCTAGTTTGGAAATCAGAAACTGAGTATGGAGATTTGGATATCACTATAAATTTATCTAAACCAGAAAAAGACCCTAAGGCTATAGCAGCAGCAAGAAATATGAAATCATCTTCTTATCCAAAATGTCTTTTATGCAAAGAAAACGAAGGATATGCAGGACGTATTAATCACCCAGCAAGACAGAATCATAGAATTGTACCAATAGAATTAATGGGAGATAAGTGGTTTATTCAATATTCTCCCTATGTTTATTACAATGAACATTGTATAGTATTCCGTGGTGAACATGTTCCAATGAAAATTTCTAAGAGTTCTTTTGATAGACTTTTACAGTTTGTTGATGAATTACCGCACTATTTTGTAGGTTCAAATGCTGATTTACCTATTGTAGGTGGGTCTATATTATCCCATGATCATTTTCAAGGAGGACATTATAAATTTGCTATGGAAAAAGCTACTATAGAAGAAGAAATAGTGTTTGAAGGTTATGAGGATATTAGTTCAGGTATAGTAAAATGGCCTATGTCAGTTATTAGACTTAGTGGAATGAACAAAGAAAAAATAGCTTCACTAGGAGAAAAAATACTAAATAAATGGAGAGAATATAGTGATAAAAAAGTTGATATTATTGCTTACTCTGAAGAAACTCCACATAATACTGTAACTCCGATTGCTAGAAGAAGAGGAGAACTATTTGAACTTGATTTAGTACTTAGAAACAATAGAACCACAGAGGAGCATCCTCTAGGCATATTTCATCCACATAGTGAAGTTCATCATATAAAGAAAGAGAATATTGGACTTATTGAGGTTATGGGATTAGCAGTTTTACCTGCAAGATTAAAAGAAGAATTAAAAGACTTAGAACAGTATTTAATAGATGATAGTTTAGATATTATGAATAATGAAGAAATAGCTAAACATAGAGTTTGGGCAGAAGAAATTAAAGATAAGTATAGTGATATTGATACCTCTAATGTTGAAGAAATATTAAGAAAAGAAGTTGGCATAAAGTTTATGAAGGTTCTTGAGCATGCAGGAGTGTATAAAAGAAATGATGAAGGTAAAGAAGCCTTCTCTAGATTTGTTAGTTTTGTGAATGAAAAATAAAATGTAAATCTAATAAGTATAAATTCTTTTGAATGAGGATAAGACATACTATGAATTGAAAGAACGTTGTTATATTTGAAACATAAAGTTTCATATATAACAACGTTTTTCTTTATCATATGATATAATTAGAATGTTTTAATGAAATGTTTTAAAGAGTTGTTAATTTACAAGATATTGTTTGCATAAATAGTTTTAATTTATAAAAATGCAAATTGCTAATTATTATTTGTGCTAAAGTAATTTACCTAGCTAAAATTTTAATATCAACAATATTCTAAAACATAGTTATAAACAAATATATTGTGTGGGAACATGATAAAATAGGAGAATTTATATAATGAAAAATAATAAATCTAAAGCAATAGTTTATATGGTGATATCATCTTTTTCTTTTGCGATTATGGGTGCATTTGTGAAATTGACTGGAGAGATACCTCTTTATGAGAAAGTATTTTTTAGAAATTTTATTTCTTTTTTTATAGCATTATGGTTTGTTATCAAAACGAAAGAGAATGCTTTTGGTAAAAAAGAGAATAGAAAATATCTTATAGCAAGAGCTTTGTGCGGACTTATGGGGGTTGTACTTTATTTTAATGCAATAAATGATTTGAATTTAGCAGATTCATCAATTCTTAATAGACTTTCTCCTTTTTTTGTTACTGTTTTCGCTGTAATATTTTTAAAGGAAAAACTTAATAAGATACAAATACCGGCTTTAGTTATTGCATTTATAGGAGCAATATTTGTTATAAAACCTAAATTTGATTTGTCTATTCTTCCAGCTCTTTCTGGATTTATGTCAGCTATATTTGCTGGTGCCGCATATACAATAATAAGATATTTGAAAGATAAAGAGAATCCAGCTGTAATAGTTTTTTTCTTTTCTTTTGTTTCTGTAGTAGTTATGTTTCCTCTTATGATCTTTAATTTTAAAGTTCCTACTTTTAGTCAATTGGTGTATTTAATTCTTACAGGCGTTTTTGCAGCTTTAGGACAACTTGCTTTAACAAATGGATATAGATTTGCACCAGCATCAGAGGTTTCTATTTATAATTATACAAATATAATTTTCTCAGCTATAATAGGATTCTTCATATGGGCAGAGGTTCCAGATGCGTTAAGTTTATTTGGAGGGGTTTTGATTATTGGGGTATCTATAGTTGTTTACCAATACGGCAAGAGATAAATAAAAGTTGAAAATTTTTTATTTAGACTTGACAGTGTAAAATATTATATATTATAATGTAAACATTAAACCAGTGATATGGAGATAAAACCGTAATGAGCACCTAAAGAGAGCAGGAGATGGTGAGAACCTGTGGAAAAGCTGTGCGGTAAATGGACCATTGAGGGAAAGGTGAAAAATGGATAGTAATCTATCTAGTAGCTAATACGTAAGTTGGCGTTAACAACGGAGAATGTGTTGGCATTTTCGCTATATAAGAATTATTCTACGTATTGTTTATTGTATAATAATTCGTTAAAAATGTATTAAGGTGGCAAGCAGATATTATCTGTCCTTAGATTAAGGACAGATTTTTTTTGTATAAATTTATTGAATCCAACCCACTTTATAGGTATACAAAAAAAATATTAAAAGGGGAGAAAGTATATGAAAAAATTATTATCAATTTTATTAACAGGAATTATGGTTTTAGGAGTTTTAGTAGGTTGTTCTAATAATGGGGAAGTAGCTTCAAATAATGAGGTAAATGAAGTAAACGAAGAAAATGGCGTGAATGAAACATCTCAATCAGAAATCAAGAAAATTGGTATTATTCTTCCAATGGAACATCCTTCTTTAAATTTAATCTATGAAACAATTGTTTCAGAATTAGATGAATTAGGATTAACGGATAAAATAGAAATTGATTTCCAAAATGCTAACGGAGATATGAGTTTATTACCTTCTATAATGCAAAATATGATAAATGATGGTGTGGATATGCTTGTTCCAATAGCTACACCTACTGCACAAGCTGCAGCAGCTGCAACCACTGAAATTCCAATAATCTTTTCAGCAGTAAGTAGCCCTGTAGAAGCAGGCCTTGTAACTTCTTTTGAAGAAACTACAGGAAATATAACAGGAGTTTCAAATTCAATCCCAATAGAAGATATTTTTGCATTAGCAAGTGAATTAACTCCAGATGTAAAAGTTTTTGGTTTTGTGTATAATAGTAGTGAAGTTAATTCCGCTACAGGAATAAATAGAGCAAAAGCTTATTGTGATGAAAATGGTATAGAATATAAGGAAGCTACTATAACTGGAACAGCTGATATTCAGCAAGCTGCTACTTCATTAGTGGGAGAGGTAGATGCTTTTTTCACACCAAATGATAATACAGTTGCATCAGCAATGCCTACTTATCTTCAAGTTGCAATGGACGCAAATATCCCAACATATGTAGGAGCTGATTCTATGGTTACTGATGGTGCTTTAGCTACAGTAGGAATTGATTACACAATTTTAGGAAAACAAACAGCTGAAATGATAGTACGTATTGTAGATGGTGAAACAATTGAAGAAAATAATGTTGAGCAAGTTGCAGAGTATGCTAAAATGATTAATTTAAAAACAGCAGAAGGATTAAAATTAGAAATATCAGATAAGTTAATGAAGCAATTTGTAATTCTTGGTGAGTAAGATTAATTTAAGTTATTTGAAAGGAGAAAGGATATGATACTGTTAACCAGTTCTATTCAACTTGGTTTGCTATATGCAATAATGGCACTTGGAATTTATATTACTTTTAGGATTTTGAATGTACCAGATTTAACTGTTGATGGTAGCTTTGCACTAGGAATGACTTGTGCGGCGGTAGTAACTGTAAGTGGGCATCCTTTTCTTGCTTTGCTAGTTGCTATGATTGCAGGAGCTTTAGCTGGAGGTACCACAGGATTATTACAAACTAAGTTGAAGATACATCCTATTTTATCTGGAATTCTAGTTATGACTGGGTTATATACTGTAAATTTGGCAATAATGAAAGGGAAAGCTAATCTTTCTCTTTTTGGAAGTGAAACTATATTTATTAAGATAAATTCTATAATGGGTATGCAAAATGAAATGGGTAAAACCATAGTTGCTTTATCAATTTGCATAATAGCTATAAGTATTATAGCTATTGTTTTTAAGACAAGATTTGGTCTTGCTATTAGGGCTACAGGAGATAATGAAGATATGGTACGTTCATCTTCTATAAATGCTAATGTTTTTAGATGCGTTGGTTTAGCCATTGGCAATGCCTGTGTAGCTTTATCTGGTGCTCTAATCTGCCAGTATCAGATGTTTGGTGATGTAAGCTTTGGAAATGGTATGGTAGTCATCGGTCTTGCATCAGTAATTATTGGAGAAACTTTATTTGGCAGACGAAATGTTACTTTTGGGCTTATTTCTTCAGCAGCAGGTTCTATAATTTATAGAATTATAATTGCTTTTGCTTTGAAAGTAGATTTATTCCCTTCCTACGCTTTGAAATTAATATCTGCAGTTATTGTAATAGTTGCACTTTCTGTGCCTACAATTAAAGTGAATATTGATCAGAATAGAATTAGAAGGGAGGCTACAAATCATTTAGATTAGAGAATGGTTTGGAATAATATGCTTAAATTAAAAAATGTTAGCAAGACTTTTTATAAAGGAACTATAAATGAGAAAAAAGCGCTAAATTCTTTAAACTTAGAATTAAATAAAGGTGATTTTGTTACTATAATTGGGTCTAATGGTGCAGGCAAATCTACATTATTTAATGCTATAGCAGGAAGTTTTTATATAGATAGTGGAGCTATTGTACTAGATGATAAAAATATTACAGGATTAAAAGACTATAAGAGAGCCTTTGATATAGGAAGACTTATGCAGGATCCAATGAAAGGTACTGCTCCGACTATGACAATTGAAGAAAATTTAGCACTTGCTTATACGAGAAAAGCAAATAAAAGCTTTTTTGCTTTAAATAAAAGAGATTCTTCACATTTTAGAGAAATACTATCAACTTTGGATTTAGGATTAGAAGATAGAATGAAAACAAAAGTAGGACATTTATCAGGAGGTCAAAGACAAGCGATAACCCTTTTAATGTGTACTATTGCATCGCCCAAATTAATACTTCTAGATGAACACACTGCAGCCCTTGATCCAGCTACAGCAGAAAAAATACTAAAAATAACTACAAAAATTGTTGATGAATCAAAAATAACAACAATGATGATAACTCATGATATCAAAGCAGCTCTTTCTCTTGGTAATCGTACCATTATGATGGATGATGGTAGAATTATATTAGATATAAAAGGTGAAGAGAGAAGTAAAATGACTATAGAAGAATTATTAACTTACTATTCTAAAGAAAGAAAAAAAGAACTAACTAATGATAGGATGTTGCTTTCTTAAAATTAATGGAAAATGCTAAGCTTTGCGGTTTTAGTGAGAGATGTGAAGCTTGGTGATTCAGTTTAAAGTGTGAAGTGTGAAGTGTGAAGTGTGAAATTAAGGAAGATTCTCGTCTTATAGACGAGAATCTTTTATTAATTAAAGATTTTCTGACCAAAGGGAAGAAAATCATCCATAATTGTGCATTGTGCATTGTGCATTGTGCATTGTTCATTGTGCATTGTGCATTTTGTTTTAATGTTTTTAATTGTTTTTAATCATATCTTTTCAGCTAAAGCAATATGTTTGCGAACTATATTACATGATTCTTCAAATAATTTTTGTTCATCTTCGTTTAAATGCAATTCTATTATTTCTTCTATTCCATTTTTACCTATAATTGCTGGAATGCCTATATGTAAATCCTTTTGATTATATTCTCCTTCTAATAGGGCGGATACAGGCATAACTCTATGTTCATCATTGAGAATAGCTTTGACCATATCAGCAAGTACTGTACCAATCCCAAATTCAGTAGAGCCTTTGCCGATTACAACATCCATACCTATCATACGAGTACGGTTTAGAATATGGTCTAGATCTAATTTGCCATAAGTGTTTGGTTTTTCTTTCATTAATTCTAATAATGGCTTTCCTCCTATAGTGATATGAGAAAAAGGAATCATACTAGAATCTCCATGTTCACCCATTGAAAAACATTGAATACTTCTTGAATCAGCCCCTGTTTCTTCTTGAAGAACTCTTTTGAGTCTGGCTGTATCGAGGGAAGTTCCTGTACTGAAAACTCTATTTTTAGACCAGCCTGTGTGTTTTCTCATATAATCAGCAATTATGTCAGCAGGATTAGATATGCAAAGCAAAATACCTTCAAAACCTGAGTTTTTTAATGGTTCTACAATTTCTTTCATTACTTTTATGGAATCACCCATAGTATCTAATCTAGTTTGGCCAGTTTTACGAGGAACACCTGCAGCTAAAACAATTATATCTGCATCTTTGCAGTCATCATAACAGCCTAATCTTACTAATGTAGGATGAGGCATAAAGCAACCGGCATCTGCTATATCGAAGGCTTGTGCAGAGGCTTTATCTTTATCTACATCAATAAAGACAATCTCGTTGACATCTCCTTTAGTAAGCAAACTATATCCACAGTGTGATCCTACATGACCAGCTCCTATAATAACAATTTTTCTTGATGTATCTTTCATTTTCCGATTCTCCTTATACTTAAATTTTATGCTTTATTCTATATTAAGGTAAAAATACTCTTTATGCAATTCCATATAAATAATTATTTTTTGATTAAACTATTGATTTATTGAAAGGTATGTTTTATAGTTTCATTAATAGTTTTGATTATAATCTATTCTACAATATGTTCTAGAATAGACAATGTACTTGAAGTATTAGAATAGGATATAAGATTAACAAAAATAATAAGTTGACAGATGAGATATTATGGAAAAATTAGAAAAGGGGTTTTTGATATGAAGAAAATAGTTTTCGCAGGTGGTTGTTTTTGGGGAGTTCAAGCATATTTTGATAATTTAGATGGTGTAATAAATACAAAGGTAGGATATGCAAATGGAAAAGATGAAAATCCAACATATGAAAAGGTATGTAATGAAGATACTGGGTTTGCTGAAGCTGTATACATAGAATTTGATGAAAAGATATTAGATTTGAATATATTGTTAGATGCATATTGGAAGATAGTAGATCCTACTATAAAAGATAGACAAGGACATGATATTGGTAATCAATATAGGACTGGAATTTATTATATAGACCAAGAAGATTATAATGTAATAATTTCATCTAAAAATCATGAGCAAAAGAAATATGATAATGTGATAGTAACCGAAATAGAAGAATTGAGAAATTTCTATGACGGAGAAGAGTATCATCAGAAATATTTAGATAAAAATCCTAATGGATATTGTCATATATCTAAATCATTATTGAAAAAATAATTAATATTATAGAAAAACTAATTAATATTATAGAAAAACTAAATATAAAAAAATACAAGATGTATTCTTTAGAATACATCTTGTATTATAGTTACAAATATTATGCGCTAAGGAAATCATTATTGGAATTATAAATAAATAGGGGGGATATTTATACTGCAATTGAAACCTTGCGCTAAAATAAATTTAATTAATAAATATATGTTTGAATATATATTAACATGGTATAAAATAACCTGTCAACTAGTAATTATAAATTTATTAAAAAGTTTTCTGTGTAGACGTTTACTGTTATTTCATATCTTATGTAATGGTTATCATGAAGCTATTAATAATACAAAATTTGTATAATTTTGAGTAAATAATAATTACAATATCCAGAAAATGAAAAACTGTTAATTTAAACATAAAAAAAGTATCAAATGAATAATAGTAGTGAAATCATTTATTATTTAATACTACGTTGACTTTAAGAAATATGTATAATATAATTTTTCTAAACTTATAAAGGAGTATTGCTTAATAAGTAAAGACTTAGCAATCAAAAGAGATAAATAAAATAGTCTTTAAAACATAGATTAAAAAAAGGGGGATAGCTATGTTTGTAAGGTGTAGTGATATATTACAGCTACCATCATTGAAAACTTTAGACCTAGTAGCTGGAGGGTATGGTATTGAAAGAGAAATATCATGGTTTTATGTTGCAGAGTGTTATGATGATTCAATGAAGATTAAAGAATGGCTATCTGGAGGAGAACTTGTTTATATTACAGGGTCAGGATTAAAAGGAGAATTAGAATTAGTTGATTTTATTAAAATGATAGATGATAAGAAGGCAGCGGGATTAATAATAAATATTGGAGAATATTTCAAGACTATCCCAAATAGGGCTATTGAAGTTGCTAATAAACTTAATGTACCTCTGTTTAAAATCCCATGGGAAGTTAAGCTTATAGATATATCTCAAGATATTTGTAGCTATATTATAAAAAAAAATATGGAAAACGAATCACAAGCCAATTTATTAGGGGAGATATTATTTAGTAATTTTAATTCCGAAAATTCTTTTATAGAACAAGCGTATAGACTTGATTTTGATATTTCTAATAGTAATCTAATTGGTATATTAGAAATAGCTGATTTTGGATGTTCTATAGAAAAAAAATCTTTCTCGGATAAGAGTATTATAATAAATATCCAAAATAGAATACAGAAAATTGTTTATAATATGTTTCTTAGGAGTAATATAAAAGTTATAACTATTCAGAAAAATTATTCTATCATATTTATGTTAAGCATGGAAACTATGGATAAAATAGAAATTAGTAGAATTTTTAGAGAAATAAAGGGTGAAGTAAATAATAGGATAGATAAGTTAAATATTATAATGGGTGTAGGCAGCCTTTATAATTCTTCATTTAAAATGAAAGATAGCTTAGAAGAAGCAAAAGAGGCAATTTTAATTGCAAGGAGTAAATTAGAAGGTTTAGGAATTGAATTTTATGAAGACTTGGGAATTTATAAGTTTATATTAAATATTACTGATAAGAACCTTTGTACTAGGTATTTTGATGAAGTTCTTGGGCTGTTAATAGAGTATGATAATATGAATAAATCAAATATGCTAGAAACTTTAGAGACTTTCTTAAAGGAGAATTGTAATATTGCGATAGCTTCACAAAAGTTGTTTATACACAAAAATTCATTGAGGTATAGGATACAAAAGATTGAAGAAATATTAAAATGTGACCTTAATAGATTAGATGATTGTATTAAGTTAGATTTTGCATTTAAAATATATAGAATAAAAAAAATACATTGAGAATCTAGGACATATATATTCTAGATTTTTTTTGTATATAAATACAATTATATTTGTGCTAAAATACATATTAAAACTGATTATTATATGATATACTTCGGATTATTAATAAATAACGTTTATTTTTATTAAATTAATAATTTATAGATTAAATATGTATTAAAGTATCAAAATGATAACAAAAATCCAGTGATTGCATAAATTTAATTTTTGAGGAGGATTAATAATGATAGAAGAAAAAATGGCTAAAATAGTTACGGAGCAAATTCCAGGACCAAAATCTTTAGAAGCGTTAAAAAAAAGAAATGAATATGTTGCAAGAGGAGTTAGTTATAGTACGGAAGTTTTTGTGGAAGAAGCTAAAGGCGCATTAATGAAAGATGTTGATGGGAATGTTTTTATAGATTTTGCAGCGGGTATAGGTGTTCAAAACGTAGGACATTGCGATGATGAAGTTGTAGAAGCAATTAAAGTACAAGCTGAAAAGCTTATACATCCTTCTTATAATGTTTGTATGTATGAATCATATGCAAATTTAGGACAAAAACTTATAGAAAAAACTCCAGGAGATTATCCTAAAAAAATTATTTTTGCTAATAGTGGGGCTGAAGCAGTTGAAAATGCAGTTAAGATAGCTAGAAAATATACGGGAAAATCAACAATTCTTTCTCTAGAAAATGCTTTTCACGGAAGAACTTATATGGCAATGACACTAACTAGTAAAGTTAAACCTTATAAAGCTGGATTTGCGCCATTTAACACTGATACCTATAAAATACCAGCAGCAAATTGTTATAGATGTAGTTTTGGTGATAAAAAATATCCAGAATGTGGGTTAGCTTGCGCTAAAAGAGTTGAAACATTATTGCAAGGAGAATTATCTCCAGAAATGGTAGCAGCCCTAATAGTTGAACCAGTTCAAGGTGAAGGTGGATTTATAGTACCACCTAAAGAATACTTAAAAGAGCTTCAAAGAATTTGTAATAAAAATAATATTGTATTTATTGTAGATGAAATACAAGCAGGATTTGCAAGGACAGGAAAGCTTTTTGCATCAGAAAATTTTGATATTGAACCAGATATGATGACTTTATCAAAATCTATTGCAGCAGGTATGCCTCTGAGCGCTGTTATTGGTAAAGCAGAAATAATTGATAATCCGTTACCGGGTTCTATTGGAGGAACATATAGTGGTAATCCTGTAGCTTGTGCAGCTGGACTTAAAGTATTAGAAATAATAGAAAAAAAGGATTTATGTGAAAGAGCAAATGAAATAGGTGAAAAGATAAAAGATAGAATGAATAGTTTAAAAGATAAGAGCAAGTATATTGGTGATGTAAGAGGCATAGGAGCAATGATTGGTGTGGAATTTGTTAAGGATAAAGAAACAAAGGATCCTTATAAAGAAATCATTAGTGAAATCTGTAAATATTGTTTAGAAAAAGGTGTTATATTTATTAGTGCTGGTATATTTTCAAATGTAATAAGATTTTTACCACCATTAGTTATGACTGATGAACAATTAGAATATGGATTAGATGTATTAGAAGAGGCAATAATGGTTTATTCTAAATAGAGAATATATAATAAACAAATAGTATAACAAATTAAAATATAAAATAAATTATAGACTACATATAATCCATGTAGTCTATAATTTATAACTGAGATATTCTCTGGTTTTTATATTTAATTATTATTTGAATTTATTATAGTTTATTATTTAGTTTTTTTTGCAGCTGATTTTTTTTGTGCTTCTTTTTTTTCTTCAGTTCCTTCAAATGCATTAATGTACATTTGTTTTATTTCGCTTATCAACGGATATCTTGGGTTAGCTCCAGTACATTGGTCATCAAATGCATTTTCACTCATAGTATCAATAGTAGCATAGAATTTAGTTCCTGAAACTCCGAATTCCTTTATAGTTTTTGGAATATTTACAGTTGATTTTAATTCATCTATTGCAGCCATTAATAGTTCTATTTTTTCTTCATCAGTATTTCCACCTAAGTTTAGATAGTCAGCAATTTTAGCATATCTAGATTTTGCATTTGGATATTTATATTGAGGGAATGCAGCTTGCTTTCTTGGGTTATCAACTGCATTAAATTTAATTGTTTCATTAATTAATAATGCGTTTGCAACACCGTGAGGTACATGATGTTCTGCACCTAGTTTGTGAGCCATTGAGTGACAAACTCCTAAGAAGGCGTTGGCAAAGGCCATTCCTGCCATAGTTGAAGCGTGAGCCATTTTTTCTCTTGCTTTCATATTGTTTGCACCTTCTGCATATGCTCCAGGTAGATATTTGAATATTAATCTAATAGCTTCCAATGCCATTCCATTAGTGTATTCAGAAGCGAGTACTGATACATAAGCTTCAATTGCATGAGTTAAAGCATCTATACCAGAAGCAGAAGTTAATCCTTTTGGCATATTAAGCATTAATTCAGCATCTACAATTGCCATGTTAGGTGTTAATTGATAATCTGCTAGAGGATATTTAGCTCCAGTTTTTTCATCAGTGATTACAGCGAATGGTGTTACTTCAGAACCTGTTCCAGCAGAAGTTGGAATTGCAACCATCATTGCTTTTTTACCCATTTCAGGGAACTTATAAACTCTTTTTCTAATATCCATAAATCTCATTGCTAAATCTTCAAATTTAACCTCAGGATGTTCATATAAAACCCACATAATTTTGGCAGCATCCATTGGTGAACCACCACCAACTGATATAATTGTATCAGGATTGAATATTGCCATTTCAGCAGCACCTTTTCTTGCAGTTTCAAGAGTTGGATCAGGTTGAACATCATAGAAAATTCTATAATCTATATTCGACTCTTCAAGAGTTTTAGTAACATTATCAACAAAGCCTAAATCGTAAAGGACCTTATCAGTTACTATAAATGCTTTTTTCTTACCCATATCTTCTAATTCTTTTAATGCAACTGGAAGACAACCTGTTTTAAAGTAAACTTTTTCTGGAACTCTGAACCAAAGCATGTTTTCTCTCCTCTCAGCAACGCTCTTAACATTTAATAAGTGTTTAACTCCTACGTTCTCAGAAACTGAGTTTCCACCCCAAGAACCACATCCAAGTGTTAATGATGGAGCAAGTTTGAAGTTATAAACATCACCTATAGCACCTTGTGAAGAAGGCATATTTATCATAGTTCTACCTGTTTTCATCATTTGACCAAATTTTTCGATTCTATCTCTGCATTTAACTTGGTTTGTATATAAAACAGATGTATGACCAAAACCACCAAGTTCTATTAATCTAGAAGCTTTAGTTAGTGCTTCATCAAAGCTTTTAACTCTATACATACCTAATACTGGAGATAATTTTTCATGAGAAAATTCTTCTTCTAGTTCAACTGATTCAACTTCACCAATTAAAACTTTAGCAAATTCAGGTACTTTAACCCCTGCAAGTTCTGCTATTCTAAATGCTGTTTGTCCAACGATATCAGCATTTAATCTACCATTTATTATAATTGTCTTTCTTACCTTATCTATTTCATCACCTTTAAGGAAGTAAGCACCTCTATCTTCAAATTCTTTTCTAACTTCATCATAAACTTCATCCATTACTATTACAGTTTGCTCAGATGCACAAATAACCCCGTTATCAAAAGTTTTAGAAAGTAGAATTGAACTTACTGCCATTTTTAAATGAGCTGTTTCATCGATTATTGCAGGTGTATTACCAGCACCAACACCTAAAGCAGGTTTACCAGAAGAATATGCGGCTTTTACCATTCCAGGACCACCAGTAGCCAGTATAATATCAGCTTCTTGCATAATTGCTTGGGATAATTCTAATGAAGGAACATCTATCCAACCAATGATATTTTTAGGGGCACCAGCTTTAACAGCAGCATCTAAAATTATTTTAGCAGCTTCTATAGTACAGCCTTTAGCTCTTGGATGTGGAGAGAAGAATATAGCATTTCTAGTTTTTAGTGCAATTAGAGCTTTGAAAATTGCAGTTGATGTAGGGTTTGTAGTAGGAACTATTGCAGCTACAACACCAATTGGCTCTGCTACTTTTTCAATTCCGAAGGTTACATCTTTTTCAATAACACCACAAGTTTTTTCATCTTTATATTTATTGTAGATATATTCAGAAGCAAAATGGTTCTTTATAACTTTATCTTCTACAATACCCATTCCTGTCTCTTCAACTGCCATTTTTGATAATGTAATCCTAGCATCATTTGCAGCCATTGCAGCAGCTCTGAAAATTTCATCAACTTTTTCTTGAGAGAAAAGAGCAAATTCTTTTTGAGCCTTTCTTACTTCTTCGAGTCTTACTTTTAATTCTTCTAAATTTGTAACTTTCACAATAGACACCTCTTTTTTTTATTTTTTGAGTAGATTTACTAAGGTTATTATTTGCGCAAAATTAAAATATTAATAATAAATTATTTGAAAGTGAATTAAAAACTAATTAATAGATAAAAATTTAACAAACTAGCAAAAATAAAAAAAACTTCATTTAATAATAATTGTCAAAAATTGGATAGAAAAAACTATTTAAACTAAATTGTAACACGATATTAAAATATGAACAGTCTTAATTAACTTATAGGTAACCTAAACAATTGTATAAAATGGTATTCTAAACTGTTTTATTGTTAAGCTTTTAACAATTTAGATTATAATATATAATTTTATAAAAAGCAAGTGTTTTTTTGTTGTATGAGCAAAAAAAAATGTTGCAATCAATTACATGCAGTGATTTGCTGGAATATGAATTTGAAAAAATTCAAGCATATGGGAGGAAAATAACATTAACATCAATTTAATATTGCAAATTACTTATAACTACCAACAATATTTCATTATAATTAAACATTTAAAACATAATTTAATTTTTAAATTTTGAATATAAATAGTGATATAATATGTGTTGATAGAAAGTATTTTATATGATTTTGGAGGAAAGTTTATGAAAGTTTTATGGGAATTATTTAGTTGCTTTTTTAGAATTGGGGCATTTACTTTTGGTGGAGGATATGTAATGCTTCCTATAATACAAAGAGAAGTAGTGGACGTTAAAAATTGGGCAACAGATGAAGAAGTCATTGATTATTATGCAATTGGACAATCTACTCCAGGAATTATTGCTGTAAATACTGCTACCTTTATAGGATATAAGGTAAAAGGTGTTGTTGGAGCAATTATTGCAACGTTAGGAATGGTAACTCCATCGTTATTGATTATCATGATAATTGCTGCTTTTTTTTCACATTTCCAAGATTATGTAGTAGTTCAAAGTGCATTTGCAGGTATTAGAGCAGCTGTTGTTGCACTGCTTATAAATGCTGTTATTAAAATAGGAAAAAAATCTATAAAAGATAAAATAGGATTTACTATATCTATAGTAAGTTTTTGTATAGTAGCATTTTTGGGAATTTCTCCTATTTGGATTATTATTGCTTCTAGCATTATAGGTATTTTTATCAAGTTTGGAGGTTACCGAAAAAATGATATATCTTAATTTATTTCTAGTGTTTTTTAAAATAGGACTGTTTACTATTGGAGGAGGACTTGCTATGTTGCCTCTAATTGAAAGGGAAGCAATAAGTCATGCATGGATGACTTATGAAGAATTTATAAATATGATTGCTATTTCTCAATCAACACCAGGGCCAATTGGAATAAATATGGCTACTTACGTTGGTTATACAAATGCTCATGTTATTGGAGCCATTATTGCTACATTAGGTATGATTACTCCGTCATTGATAATAATTATAATAATTGCTCATTATTTTATGAAGTTTAATGAAGAACCTATTGTGCAATCAGCTTTTTATGGTTTGAGACCAGCTGTTACAGGATTAATTGCAGTGGCAGGATTTAATGTTGCTAAAGTATCTATTTTTAATTTTACGGAATTTCTAAAAACACATAGAGTAACGGATTTTTTTCAGTTAAAGGCATGTTTACTATTTATTGTTATATTGTATGTATCGAATAAGTGGAAGAAACATCCTATAGTATTTATTGTGATTTCTGCTGTAGTAGGTATTGTGTTTAAATTTTAGACGTTTTCATATAATATTTTAATTTAGATATAATTAATGTATTTGTAAAATTTAAAATATATTGAAATATAAAAGAAAAAATTGACAGTAACATTACAAATATGTACAATAAAAATATATATTTGTAATAATATAAGTAGATAAATGAATAAAATTAATATAAATTATAAATATAATAAGTTATGACAAGTAAAATAGATTTTTTTTATTAATTAGTGTTAAGATTTCTAAGGAATAATTTATAATAGAATTTTATTGAGGGAGTATGTGAGAAGGGATGGAAATGCAAAAAATAATATATGCTTGTTGTGAATCAATAGTATTTTTATTGATATTTTTGAGTTTTACACAAAAATATAGAAATACAAGAAATACGGTTTTAAAATCAATTGTTTTTATAGTGAGCTATACTATATTTAGTATTTTTATAAAAAAATCGGTTCCTATAACTTTTAACACAATTATAATAATGACTTTTGTAGTGTTATTGGCGTCTTTTTTGTTTGAGGTAAAAATGCTTAATTCTTTTATCATAATGATTTTAGGAGCGGTATACATAATTATTATTGAGTCCGTAGTTTTAATTATTTTTTCTTTGATATATCGAGTTGGAATGAGGGAAGTAGTTCAATTGCCTAAAATTGGGGCACAGATTGGATACCTTATAATTTTTTTTGAAATGTTTTTTTTATTTGTTTTTTACAAAAAAAGTGGTAAAAATAAAATGACGAAGTACTTTTCATCAAAGAATGAAGATTATGTGGTTACCTATAGTGTTTTACAAATTTTTATGGCAGCTTTATTAGTTAATAGTATTCAAGGAAATTTGCAAAATGATGTCAAAATAGGGGTATATAATATTTTGGTATATTTAATTTTTATAATTTTTATTATATTAGGATACTTTGATTATAATAAAAAGATTAAGTTATATAAGCTAAAAGCTAATTATGAATCAAGTAAACAATACGTTGAAAACTTAGAAGCTATAGTAGATATAATTAGAAAAGAGAAACATGATTTTTCAAATACTATAAATGTGTTAAATGCAATGTGTGCACTTAGTCAAGATAGTTGTAATGACAAAATAAAAGTTTATCTTGATAAAGTAAGTGAGAACCTTAGGCTTTCAAGTAAAACATATGATACAGGTAATGAGTACATAGACGGGTTACTTTCAGTTAAAAACAATTATGCTGTAGAAAGTAATATAAAACTAGAAGTAGATATAGATATTTCTCTTTCAGTAGCAGATGTATCAGAAATTGATTTTGTTAGTATTGTTAGTAATATTATTGATAATGCTATTTATGAATTAAAGAAATACAATGAAATTAATTATAAAGTAATATCATTATACGGATATTGTGAAGGGGACAAATACTATTTAGCTATTTCGAATAATGGTCCTAGAATTGTCGCAAAAGATACATTGAAAATATTTCAAAAAGGATTTTCAACTAAAAAGAGTGAAAGTGATGATCATGGATATGGATTATTTATAGTTAAAGAAATAGTTTCGAGGAATAATGGGAACATTAAGGTTGAAAGTAATGAGGAAGATACGGAATTTTTATTTGAGTTTAATATAAAAAAAGAATTCTTAGGTAAAAATATAGATGAATTAATGAGTGCTGAGTATATATAAATAAATATTTATTGAAAAGGCTGTTGCTAACAGCCTTTTTTAATGCGCAATATTATTGCAATTATTAAATTAAATACAAATATATTGCTTAGATAAGAAAAATATTGTACAATATATTTAAAAGAGTTTAGTATGTTTATAATGTTTAGTAATGATATTTATTTTTAACGATGGTGTAAACATTTACTTTGATTATATAAAGTAAATAATATAAAGGATGGGGTGTAAAATTATGATTAAATCATTTGATGATGTTTTATTAAAAGTTAAACAGCAAGAAATTAAGACTGTTGCGGTAGCAGCAGCAGAAGATGAGCATGTACTTGAAGCTGTAAGAGATGCAAAAACTAATGGGATAGCAGAGGCTATTTTAGTAGGAGACGAGAGTAAAATAAAAGAAATTGCAGCAGAAATAAATATGGATTTATCTCATTTTGAAATAGTGAATGAGGCAAATCCTAAATTAGCTGCAAAAAAAGCTGTTGAATTAGTAGTTGATGGTAAAGCTAATATGGTAATGAAAGGGTTGATAGGGACTTCTGATTTCTTGAGAGCCGTATTAAATAAAGAAAAAGGTTTAAGAACTGGAAGCTTGATGTCTCATGTATCTGTATTTGATACACCTAAAATTGATAGATTATTATTTTTAACAGATGCAGCATTTAATATGTATCCTACCTTAGAAGATAAGGTTAAAATTATTAATAATGCAGTAGTTGTAGCAAAAGCTGTAGGAATTGAATTACCTAAAGTAGCTCCAATATGTGCTGTAGAAGTTGTAAATCCTAAAATGCAAGCAACAATCGATGCGGCAATGTTATCTAAAATGAACGAAAGAGGTCAGATAAAAGGATGTATTATTGATGGACCTTTAGCATTAGATAATGCTTTATCAGTAGAAGCAGCAAAAACAAAGAAAATTACAGGACCTGTTGCTGGGAAAGCAGACATTTTACTTATGCCAAATATAGAAGCAGGAAATGTTATGTATAAAACACTAGCATTTACAACTGATTCAAAATCAGGTGCTTTAGTTGTAGGAACAGCAGCACCAGTTATTGTTACATCAAGAGCAGATAGTTACGAAACAAAAATGAACTCTATTGCACTAGCAGCATTAGTAGCAAATTCTTAAATCTAAATTTGCATTGTGCAATGTGCAATGTGCAATTAAGGATGAAATTTTTTAGCGGAGCTAAAAAATTTGTTTAATCTATTAATTATTTTAAATGAAAGATTTTCCGAGGAACGAGGAAAATCATCAATAATTGTGCATTGTGCATTGTGAATTGTGCATTAATAAATTAGCTAGATAATTAAAGTATTAAAAATTACAGAGTTCTAAAGTATAAACTACATATTTAGGAGGAGAAAATTATGTCATATAAATTATTAATAATAAATCCAGGGTCTACTTCAACAAAAATTGGTGTTTTTGAAGATGAAAAAATGATTCTTGAAGAAACTCTTAGACATTCATCAGAGGAAATTGGAAAGTATGAAAAAATTTATGATCAGTTTCAATTTAGAAAAGATGTTATACTTAATGTTTTAAAAGAAAAGAATTTTGATATTAAAGAATTGGATGCTGTAGTTGCAAGGGGAGGACTTTTGAAGTCTATACCAGGTGGAACATATGCAGTAAATGAAATGATGCTTGAAGATTTGAAAATAGGAGTACAAGGCCAGCATGCATCAAATCTTGGTGGAATAATTGCTAATGAAATAGCTGGAAGTTTGGATATACCTTCATTTATAGTAGATCCAGTTGTTGTTGATGAAATGGATGATGTAGCTAGAGTTTCTGGTATGGAAGGGTTAGTTAGAAAAAGCATTTTCCATGCATTAAATCAAAAAGCTGTAGCTAAAAGATATGCAAAAGATAATAAAATTGCTTATGATAAATTAAATTTGATAGTAGTACATATGGGCGGAGGCGTATCAGTAGGTGCTCATAAAGATGGTAAAGTAGTTGATGTTAATAATGCACTTGATGGAGATGGACCATTATCACCAGAAAGAAGCGGAAGTGTACCTATAGGAGATATCGTGAAATTATGCTTTAGTGGTGAATATACTATAGAAGAAATTAAAAAGAAAATAGTTGGTAAAGGTGGAGTTGTTTCATATCTTGATACAAATGACATGAGAGAAGTGGAAAAAATGGTAGAAAATGGCGAAGAAAAAGCAACACTTATTCAAGATGCTTTTATCTATCAAGTAGCTAAAGAAATCGGTTCTTGTGCAGCTGTTTTAAGTGGTAAAGTCGACTCTGTAATTTTGACAGGTGGAATTGCTTATTCTAAGGAAATAACTAATAAAATTAAAGAAAGAGTTGGGTTTATAGCTCCTGTTACTATCTATCCAGGAGAAGATGAATTACTTGCATTAGCTGAAGGTGGACTAAGAGTCTTAAGGAATGAGGAAAAAGCACAAGAGTATAAATAAACCATAAAAAAAGATTGCATCTAGCAATCTTTTTTTTATTTTTTTAAATTACCATTTTATAGACAAATATTAATTTAAAATGTTATAATTATTAATTAATAGATAGAAGATTATTGAGCAAAATAATGGGTAAACACAATTTGAGGGGTGATTGTTTGAGTGACAAAAAAGATAGTCAAAATAAAGCAACTAAGGCAACAAAACAGTATTTTGAATGGGGAGATATAAAATGGATTCAGAATAGTGAAGACGTTAATAAAAGTAAATATCTAGTTGCCCATACTACAATATTACCAAATCAAACACAAGAAGAGCACTTTCATACAGGGGATGATCAAACTCTATATATAATATCTGGAGAAGGAGAACAATGGGTTAATGATAGATATTATAGCTTAGTGGCTGGAAATGTGTATTATATAAAACCTTTTGCTAAACATCAAATTCAAAATACAAGTAATAAACCTCTTGAAGTAATTAATATATATAGCGTAGATAATTTTGATGTTAGTCAATTAATTCCTGTAGAGAATATAATAGATAATTTTTACTTAGAAGATCCAGTAAAAATGATAGATTTAAAGAGACTTCAAAAAATTCAAGACAAGTTTTCAGAAGCATCATATCTTGGGATAGTAATAAAAGATATATCTGGTAATTTATTAACTACTCCAAGTAATATTCCTAAGTTTTGTAAAATAAAATCAGAACACTCTAATAAATGTTTTCTTGAAGATAACTATGATTTGAATAACCTAAAAGAAACTAAAGTATTTCCTTGCTGTTCAAATACGGTAAGAATAGCTGCTCCTATTTTTCTTGGCGATAAACTTGTGGGTACAATACTGTGCGGACCGGTTATAATAAGCGAAGGTAAAAAAAATAGTGAAGATGATATTAAAAAAATAATAAATGAAGATAAATTGGAAGGTGTAATTGAAGCTTATAGCAACCTTAGAGTAGTCAGTAAGGCGCAATTATATGCAATAATGGAGACACTAAGAACTATAAGTAATTCAATAGTAGAAACTAGTGTAATAAATTTCATTAATAAGGAAAGACAAGAAAAAACTGTTCAAATATTAAAAGAATCAGAAACAAGAAGAGAATTAGAAAAGGTATTGCTTGAGACAAAAATGAAGGTTATTCAATCTCAAATGAGTCCACATTTTTTGTTTAATACACTTAGTGTTATTGGTCAATTAGCATATATGAATGGAGCAAAAGAAGCAGCTGATACTACATTTGCTCTATCGAATTTACTTAGAACTACTTTAACTAAATCTCTAGAATTTGTAAAAATAGATGAAGAATTAAAGTATATTAATGATTATTTATTTATTCAAAACAAGAGGTTTAAAGACTATATAATAACTAAAATTCAAATAGATGATGATACCAAAGAAATTGCTATTCCATTTTTAACGCTACAAATACTAATTGAAAATGCAATAGTACATGGGTTTAAAAGCATGGATAGAAAATGGAAATTAACTATAGACGGTAAATTGATTGGAGATAGAGTTGAATTATCAGTTGTTGATAATGGTATTGGAATTTCAAAAGATAAATTAAATTCTATTTATGATCACTTTGTCAATAGCTCAGGAGAAGGTATTGGAATAGGCTTATCTAGTCTTAAAAATAGATTAGAATACTACTATGGGGACGATTATATTTTTGAAATTGACAGTAATTATGGGAAAGGAACGAAAGTAAGACTTGTTCTTCCAACCCAAAAGAAAAGGGGTGTAGGAAATGAAGAAACTTCTAATAGCAGATGATGAAGGCGTTACTAGAGAATACATTAGATATGTTATAAATGAAAATTTTAAAGATATTGAAATTAGAGAAGCGTGTAACGGAAAAGAAGCTGTTGAAATTACTAAAGAGTATTCGCCTGATTTAATAATGATGGATATTAGGATGCCTGTTATGGATGGGTTAAAAGCTACCGAAACTATCAGGGCTTTTGATATGGGAGTAAAGATTGCTATACTTACTGCTCATGATGAATTTACTTATGCTCAAAAGGCAGTTAGATTAAATGCTATAGATTATCTTTTAAAACCAGTTTCTCCAGATGATTTAAGTGATTTCTTAAATACTTATTTATATGAGAAAACTGATACAGAAGAAATTTCTGATTTGTTAGATAAAGATAACAAACCTGAAGATAAACATATTGCATCGGCAAAAGAGTATGTGAAAAATAATTTTGACCAAAAAATATATTTAAATGATATTGCAGAATATGTTGGGTTTAGTCCTTATTATTTTTCAAGATTATTCAAAAAGCAAACGGGGATGAATCTTTCTGAATATATAAACAGATTTAGAATACAAAAATCTAAAGAATTTATGGTAAATACAGATTTAAGTTTGAAAGAAATTTCAGAGAATTCAGGATATGAAGATTTTAGCTATTTTAGTACGGTTTTTCAAAGGTATGAAAATTGTTTGCCTAGTAAGTATAGAAAAGCTATTAAAACTAAGAAATAGTAGATATAAAAACAATATTATTATAATTACAAGACAAGATACTCATATTTTAATTTTTTGCTGATAACTAGATATTATATTTAATTGTATAGGAGCTAGGTATAAATTATAATGAATGTTAACATTAGTGAATCCATAGAAAAACTATAGATGAAGCATTATAATTTTATAAAGGGGGCAAAAAAATGAGAAGTGATGAAATTAAAAAAGGAATTGCAAGAGCACCTCATAGATCTTTATTTTATGCAATGGGATATATACCAGAAGATTTAGAAAAGCCACTTATTGGTGTTGTAAATGCTCAAAACGAAGTTATCCCTGGGCATTTTCATTTAGATGATATTGCAAAAGCTGTCAAATCCGGTGTAACTGCGGCAGGGGGAACACCTATGGAGTTTCCATGTATAGGAATTTGTGACGGAATTGCTATGAACCATAGTGGTATGAAATATCCATTAGCATCAAGGGAGCTTATTTGTGATTCCATAGAAGCAATGGTAATGGCTTATAAGTTTGATGGACTTGTGTTAGTAGGGAATTGCGATAAGATAGTTCCAGGTATGCTTATGGCAGCAGCTAGGCTCAACGTACCTGCTATATATATTAGTGGTGGACCTATGTTAAAAGGGGATTATAATGGTGAGAAAATAGACCTTATTAGTGGGGCTTTTGAAAGTGTTGGAAAACAAGTCGAAGGAGAAATCTCTGAGAAAGAGCTTTATGAAATTGAAAAACATTCTTGCCCAACATGTGGAAGCTGTGCAGGTTTATTTACAGCAAATACTATGAATTCTTTGGCAGAGGCTTTGGGAATTGCACTTCCAGGCAATGGTACAATTCCAGCACCTTATGGTAGACGTAAAGCTTTAGCTAAAAAAGCAGGAATGCAAATAATGGATTTAGTTAAAAAAGATATTAAACCAAGAGATATAATGACATTAGGAGCTTTTAGAAATGCTATTGCAGTGGATATGGCAATTGGTGGTTCTAGTAACACAGTGTTACACTTAATGGCTATTGCTAATGAGGCAAAAGTAAATCTTCAACTTGAAGAATTTGATATAATTAGTAAGAAAGTTTGTAATATAACGAAGTTAAGCCCATCAGGGTATCATAGTATGCATGACCTTGATAAAGCAGGTGGATTATCCGCTGTAATGAATGAATTAGCAAAGACAGGATTTATATATACTGATGAAATTACAGTGACAGGGCAAACAATTCTTGAAAACGTTCAAGATTCTAAAATACTTGATGCTAATGTTATTAAAACTCTTGATAATCCTTACTCAAAAGAAGGTGGAATAGCAATTTTAATGGGTAATTTAGCAGAAGAAGGTGCAGTTATCAAGCAATCGGGTGTAAAACCAGAAATGATGTATCATAAAGGTCCTGCAAGAGTATTCAATTCAGAAGAAGAAGCTTATAAAGCTATTTTAGATAAAAAAATAGTTTCAGGAGATGTTGTTATAATTAGGTATGAAGGCCCTAAAGGTGGACCAGGTATGAGAGAAATGCTTAGTCCTACAGCTGCTATTTGTGGAATGGGTCTTGATACTTCAGTGGCACTTATAACAGATGGAAGATTTTCAGGAGGAACAAGAGGCCCTTGTATAGGACATGTGTCTCCTGAGGCAATGGCAGGTGGATTGATTGGATTACTAGAAGAAGGAGATATTATTGAAATTGATATTCCTAACAGGATTTTAAGAGCTGAATTAACAGAAGAAGTAATAGATGAAAGAAGGAAAAATTGGGTTAAACCAGAATCGAATTCAATAGAAGGAACTTATTTAAGAAGATATAGTAAGTTAGTTACTTCTGCAAGCAAGGGTGCAGTACTTGAATAAAAACAAATTAATTAGGGCAACTTCCATATGGAGGTTGCTTTTTGTTATGAGTAAATTAATTGCAATATTTGTTGAATTTAGTGGCTACAAAGCAATGAAAGCAATATATTAATAAAAAATTCATAAAATTTATTGTTTTTTTATAAAAAAACCCTTCCCTTTATAGCAAAAAAGTTGTAAAATATAATTGTAAAGGTTGACAAAGAGCAAAATTATTCTAATTTACAAAATAAATAACATGACAAAATAATTATAGTTAGTGTATAATAGACTTAAGAAAAGAAAAATAATATTAAAGATAAGGAGATAATATGAGTAGAATAAAAATATTCGCAGGACATTTTGGAAGTGGTAAAACTGAAATTGCAATAAACCAAGCTTTGAAGATGGCTGAAGAAGGACAAAAAGTTGCTATTGTAGATTTAGACATAGTAAATCCTTATTTTTGTACAAGAGAATTGAAATCATTATTTGATGAAAAAGGAATAAGATTAATTAGTTCTAACCCTGATCTTGTAAATGTTGAACTTATGGTTGTAACAGGGGAAATAAATGCTATATTTAATGATAAATCATATCAGGTTGTTATCGACATCGGTGGAGATGATGCTGGTGCTATAGCATTAGGACAATATAATAGATATTTAAGAGAAGAAGATTATGAAATGTACTTTGTAGTTAATAATAACAGATTATTAACAGGGGATATTAATACAACAGAAGATTATTTGTATGAAGTTGAAAGAGCATCTAGACTTAAAGTTACAGACTTTATTGCAAATACAAATTTATCTTATGAAACAACAAAGGAACATGTAATTAAAGGTGATAAAATAGTTTCAGAGTTATCTAAGAAATTAAATATTCCTTATAAGTATGCAGTAATAAGGGAAGATTTAGTTCCGGAATTAGAAGGTAAAGTTAAAGCAGAGATATTCCCAATTAAAATTTTTATGAAGAAACCATGGGAAGTATAATTGCAATGCACAATGCACAATGCACAATGCACAATGCACAATGCACAATGCACAATGCACAATGCACAATTCACAATGCACAATTAAGGAATTTCCTCATTCTTAGGAAATCTATAATTAAAGAAATACAAACTAAGAGGTATAAATTTAAAGAAGTATTCTTTATTTTGAGACTGCTTGTTGTACAAGTGTAGTCTTGAAATTTTAATAAATTACAAGTAGATAAACTACTTCAACATAAATTTATATGTGTACATAACTCTTTAAACCATAGAGTTTTGTACAAGTATAAATTAAGTTTCTGTAAAGTTTATCTTTAGCAAATTTCATTCTTAATTTAGAAGGAGGGTTTTTATGGCAAGAGTTACGTTTAGAGAAGACAGATGTAAAGGCTGTGGTCTTTGTATTGAAGTATGTCCTAAGAAAATAATAACTTTCTCAGAGGGATATAATTTAAAAGGATATCACCCAGCTACAGTAACAGAAGATAAAATGAGTGAGTGCATTGGTTGTGCATCATGTGCGAAAATGTGTCCTGATTGTGTAATTACAGTTGAAAAATAATAAAGGAGGAGCTATTTAATATGAGTGAAAAAGTACTGATGAAAGGTAATGAAGCTATTGGTGAAGCAGCAATTAGAGCTAACTGTCAATGCTTCTTTGGGTATCCTATAACTCCGCAAACAGAAATTTCTGCGTATTTATCAAGAAAAATGCCTAAAATAGGAAGAGTATTTTTACAAGCAGAAAGTGAAGTAGCAGCAATAAATATGGTATACGGTGCAGCTGGTGCAGGTGTTAGAGTTATGACATCTTCATCAAGTCCAGGAATAAGTTTAAAAGCAGAAGGTATTTCATATATAGCTGGAGCAGAAGTTCCATGCGTAATTGTAAATATAGTTAGAGGTGGCCCAGGACTTGGTAGTATTCAGCCAGCGCAATCAGATTACTTCCAAGCAACTAAGGGAGGATCTCATGGTGATTTCTCAATGCCAGTTTATGCACCATCTTCAATTCAAGAAATGGTTGATTTAATACAAGATGCATTTGATACAGCAGATAAATATAGAACTCCAGTTATGGTTATGGGAGATGGAATGCTTGGTCAAATGATGGAACCAGTAGAATTTAAAGAAAGACCTGTAGTAGAATTGCCAGAGAAGACTTGGGCTTCTTCGGGTTTAAATGGAAGAAAAAAACACAATGTAATAAATTCTTTATTCTTAAAATCAGAAGAGTTAGAAATGCATAATGAAAAGTTACAAGCTAAATACAAAGTAATTAAAGAAAAAGAAGTAAGATATGAAATGTTTGAATGTGATAGAGAAAATGATTTAGTTATGGTTGCATACGGTACTACATCTAGAATATGTAAAAATGTTGTTAAATTAGCTGCTGCAGAAGGTATTAAATTAGGTTTAATAAGACCAATTACTTTATGGCCTTTCCCTGCTGAAGCTTTTGAAAAAACTGTTGATAAAACTAAATTTGGTTACTTATCAGTAGAGATGAGTTGTGGTCAAATGGTTGAAGACGTAAAATTATCAGTTTTAGGTAGAAAACCAGTTGATTTCTACGGTAGATCTGGTGGAATGATTCCTCATCCAGAAGATATACTAGAAAAAGTAAAAGAAATTGTAGGAGGTGCTAAATAATGGCTATCGTATTCGAGCCTACAAAGGCGTTACTTGATGTACCTACTCACTATTGTCCAGGTTGTACTCACGGTATTATCCATAGACTAGTAGCTGAGGTAATAGATGAATTAGGGATTTTAGATAATACAATAGGGGTTGCACCTGTTGGATGTTCAGTTTTATGTTATGACTATTTTGCATGTGATATGTCTGAGGCTGCTCACGGTAGAGCACCTGCAGTAGGAACTGGTATCAAAAGAGCTCTTCCTGATAAAACAGTATTTACTTATCAAGGAGATGGAGATTTAGCCGCTATAGGAACTGCTGAAATCGTTCATGCAGCTACTAGAGGTGAATTAATAACAAGTATATTTGTAAACAACTGTATTTATGGTATGACAGGTGGACAAATGGCTCCAACAACATTACCAGGTCAAGTTACTGAAACTACACCATACGGTAGAGATACAAAACTTGCAGGTTTCCCAATAAGAGTATCTGAAATGATAGCTACATTAGCTGGTGCTGTATATGTTGAAAGAGTTTCTGTAGATACAGTTCCAAATATAAATAAAGCTAAAAAAGCAATTAAAAAAGCTTTCCAAGTTCAGTTAGATGGAAAAGGTTTCGCAATGGTAGAAGTATTATCAATTTGCCCAACTAACTGGGGTTTATCTACACAAGAATCGCTTCAGTGGTTAAGAGAAAATATGATCCCTTACTATCCACTAGGTGTAGTAAAAGATATAACTGGGGAGGTTGAGTAGTATGGCAGAACAACAATTAATTTGTGCTGGTTTCGGCGGTCAAGGTATTTTATCAATGGGTAAATTTCTAGCTTACGCTGGAATGGATTCAAATAAAAATGTATCATGGCTTCCATCTTATGGACCAGAAATGAGAGGCGGAACTGCTAACTGTTCAGTAGTAATATCTGATGAATTAGTTGGTTCTCCAGTTGTTACAGAATTAGATGCTGTAATAGTAATGAATAGACCATCACTTGATAAATTTGAAGAAATGTTACATTCAGGTGGATTAGTGATTTTAGATAGTGATATCGTAGATAGAATGCCTGAAAGGGATGATGTTGAGGTTATAGCAATTCCAGCTCAAACTGAAGCAGAAAAATTAGGAAGTAAAAAAATAGCTAATATGATTTTATTAGGTGCTTATGTTCAAAAGACAGGAATAGTTTCATTAGAAGCTACTATACAAGCATTAGCAGATCATGGTAAAGCTAAATTCTTAGAATTAAATAAAAATGCTCTTGAAGTTGGAGCTTCTTACGCAAAATAATAAAAAGTCTCGCGATAGCGAGGCTTTTTATTTTAGTGTGAAGTGTGAAGTGTGAAGTGAAAAATCAAAAGAGTAAAGAGCCAAAGGCTTAAAGAAAACCATAATGATATGATAAATAAAGGGTATTATGGTTTACAGTTATAAAATATTTATCAATAATTATTTCAGGAGTTTGAGTTTATGGCTCAATGGGAGTTATAACAGGTTTACCTTCTTTATCTAGTAGAACAGTAAGTCCACCTGCTTGTGCTGAAATTGTAAATAAGTAATTTACTCCTGTTTGTTTATCAATAAGTATTTTATATTGGTCCATAAATCCTGCTTGTTCATATGAAATTTCAAAGCGTTGCCTTTTTTCTTTACGCATATAAATTACCTCCTATTAGTTTTTATAAAAGTTCTTTTAGAGAAAAAATATTATTCTTTTTAAAATCATTGATGATTTCTGGTGTTAAAAATTGTTGTGATTCTTCTGTTGATACCCACTTAAAATCTGAATGTTCTGGGGATAATATTATTTTATCATTTTTGCTTGTACAAAGGTATGTAAGAATAACTACTTGTCTTGTTGGATTAGTTTGGAAAGTTGTTGCATAGAGAAGTTTATCAACGGTTATAGTAAGTCCAACTTCTTCTTTTACTTCTCGCATAAGTGCTTCCTCTAAATCTTCACCAAATTCTATTTTTCCACCTACACATTCCCAAGTGTCAGCACCGATTTTATCATTAGAAGAACGTTTGATAATTAGTATTTTCTCGTCTTTTACAATAATTCCTTTAACAGCAACTACTAGTTTACATTCATTAGTCATTTATTTCACTCCATTTCAATATCTTTTAAAATACTTAGGCGAATTGATTCTTTACTTTGCTATGTACAAAAAGCAAAGCAAGTATATGACATTAACCTTTGAGAGTTCAGCCATGTACCATATATAAATAAATTATAAACTATATGGGAAAAGTTTGAAATAGCAAAGTTACGCTGTGAATAAGAGTAGTAAAAAAATTGTTTAAATACAGTTTTTGTAATATAATAGTATTTGTCACAGGATAAATATATGTAGTTTAATAAGTAGTAAAATTTGACTATGCTGATAGTACAGTAATGGATAATATTTATGACACATTGCATATTAATATAATAAAATGAAAGAGGTTGAATATGGGAAGATTATTTGGAACAGATGGAGTACGAGGAATTGCAAATACTGAGTTAACACCAAAGCTTGCATATGAATTAGGAAGAGCAGGGGCTTTTGTATTAACAGAAGGAACACACAAACCGAAAATTTTAGTTGGAATGGATACTAGAATTTCAGGCGATATGTTAGAATCTGCACTAGTTGCGGGGATTTTATCAGTGGGAGCAGAAGCTATAAGCTTAGGAATTGTACCTACGCCGGCAGTAGCATATCTTACAAGGAAATATGGAGCAGATGCAGGTGTTGTAATTTCAGCATCACATAACCCGGTTGAATACAATGGGATAAAATTTTTTAATGGACAAGGATATAAATTAAAAGATGAACTAGAAGATAAAATTCAGGCAATTATAGATAATGATTTTGAAGGAGTACCAAGCCCAATAGGTGGAGAAGTTGGAAGAAAAATAATTGAAGAATCTGCGGTGGAAGATTATGTGGATTTTGCTAAATCAACTGTGGATAATTCTTTAGAAGGGTTAAAGATTGCTCTTGATTGTGCAAATGGTGCTGCATATCAGACTTCTGTGCAGACTTTTAGAGAATTAGGAGCGGAAGTATTAGTTATCAATAATGACCCAGATGGTGTTAATATTAATAAAAACTGTGGTTCAACACATCCAGAAGAATTGATGGAATATGTAGTAAAAAAAGGTTGTCATTTAGGTATTGCTTTTGATGGTGATGCTGATAGATGTTTAGCAGTTGATGAAAAAGGAAATCTAATTGATGGAGACTTTATTATGGCTATTTGTGCTAAACAAATGAAGGATGAAGGTAAATTAGAGAAAAATACAGTGGTAGTAACAGTAATGAGTAATCTAGGTTTTACATTGGCCCTTGAAGAAGAAGGTATCAATATACCAAAAACTAAGGTTGGCGATAGATATGTACTTGAAGAAATGGTAGACAAAGGTTATAAATTAGGTGGAGAGCAATCCGGACACGTTATTTTCTTAGATTTCAATACAACTGGAGATGGGCTTCTAACAGGATTACAATTGGCTTCTATAGTTAAAAAAACTGGTAAGAAATTATCTGAATTAGCTACTATTATGAAACAATTACCTCAAGTTTTAGTGAATGCCAAGGTTCCAAATAGTATGAAAGATATATACAAAGAGGATAAAGATATAATTTTAGAAATAGAAAAAGCTGAAAAATTACTTAATGGAAAAGGAAGAGTTCTTATAAGACCATCTGGAACAGAACCATTAGTAAGAGTTATGCTAGAGGGCGAAAATCAATATGAAATAGAAAAAATTGCTAATGATTTAGCAAAATTAATAGAACTTAAAGCGGGAGTAAGATAGAATTACAATGCACAATGCACAATGCACAATGCACAATGCACAATGCACAATGCACAATGCACAATGCACAATGCACAATGCACAATTAAGGTGGATTCTCCTCATTCTTCGGAGAATCTAAGATTCAAAAAAACAATCTCTTGATAGCTATGCGAGGGGTTGTTTTTTCTGTATGTATAGATTAAGTAATATAGGATTGGAATAATATTTTCAATACTACTTTTAATACTGGCTGTATTGATTTAAGAAAGTGTAAGTAAAAATATAATTGTAAACAAATTGACATCTATAAGACTATAATATATTATATAAATAGTTGTATAGGTGAAAATAAATACATTGTTTTGTGTGTATTTAGCAATACTTTATGCGATTTATGGAGCTTGTGCAAGGAATGACAGTGAAAATTATTTTAGGGAGGTGAAGACGACAAAAAAATCGAATAGAAGCGCCAGACCTTATTTATATAAGGTGACGAGGATGGGGAGTATCGAAGTTTTCGGCGGATGCCCCACGGTATTGCACTACCGATAAAGATTGACAAAACAAGAAAGCAATTTCTTGGACAGATTCAATCGGGTGTACTTCTAAGTGCAGGTTTCCTTTGTTAAAGAAAGCTTTGTTTTAGAATATTGTTTTTTATTATAAGTGTTACTTTGAGTTTATTTTAGTTATGCAATAGTGTTTAAAAGCAATGGTTTAAAACTAGTTAAGGATAATTTTAATAATATGAAATTAGTTCGTAAATTAAAGATTTTCTGAGGTACGAAGAAAATCATCCTTAATTGTGCATTGTGAATTGTGCATTGTGCATTAATTTAAGATTGAAAAACTATTTACAAAGGATAATACATTTAATATAAGCAATACTACAACATAGCTCAAAAAATTAAAAGGAGATATGTATATGTGTGGAATAGTAGGTTATTTAGGAAGTAAGGATGCTTCAACAATTTTAATTGAAGGATTATCAAAACTTGAGTATAGAGGATATGACTCAGCAGGAGTTGCAGTAATAGAAGGTAAAGGCATTACTGTTAAGAAAAGTAAAGGTAGACTTTCAAACCTTGAAGAAATGCTTAAAGGAAATCCTGTTGTTGGTAATGTTGGTATAGGACATACAAGATGGGCCACACACGGAGAGCCATCAGATGTTAATTCACATCCTCATCTTGATATGCAAGATAGAATTGCAGTGGTTCACAATGGTATCATAGAAAACTATATGGTACTGAAAGAATGGCTTCAATCTGAAGGCTATAAGTTTAAGTCAGAAACAGATACAGAAGTAATTCCACAGCTTGTTGATTATTACTACGAAGGTGATTTATTAGATGCTGTAATGAAGGCTGTTGAAAAAATGCAGGGTAGTTATGCTCTAGGGGTTATTGCTAAAGAGGAACCTAATAAGATTGTTGCTGTAAGAAAAGACAGTCCACTTATAGTAGGGGTTGGTGAAGGTGAATCCTTTATAGCTTCTGATATACCTGCAGTTTTAAATTATACAAGAGACGTTTATTTTTTAGAAGATAATGAATTTGTTTTAATAGAAGAAGAAGGTATAAAGATTTTTGATGCTGAAAAGAATAAAGTTGAGAAGGAAGTATTTCATGTAACTTGGAATGCTGATGCAGCTGAAAAAGGCGGATATGATCACTTTATGCTTAAAGAAATCCACGAGCAGCCAAAAGCTATTAAAGATACTTTAACTTCTAGAGTTACTAAAGGTGAGAAGATAAAGCTTGATGGTATCTCAATTACAAAAGAATACTTAGAAAATGTTGACAAAATTTATATAGTAGCATGTGGAACAGCTTATAATGCTGGGGTTGTAGGCAAATCTCTAATTGAAAAGTTTGCTAAAATTCCCGTGGAAATAGATGTGGCTTCAGAATTCAGATATAGAGAACCACTTATAACTGAGAGAACGCTTATGATAGTTCTTAGCCAGTCAGGAGAAACAGCAGATACACTTGCTGCTTTAAGACTTGCAAAATCTCAAAATGCTAGGATTTTGGCTATAACAAATGTTGTAGGAAGTTCAGTTTCTAGAGAAGCAGAAGATGTTCTTTATACTTGGGCAGGACCTGAGATTGCTGTTGCATCAACAAAAGCTTATGTAACTCAGCTTATTGCTCTATATATTGTGGCACTTCATTTTGCAGAAATACTAGGTACAGTAAGGGAAAGTGAAATAAATAAGATAAAATCAGGTCTTTTAGATATGTCTGAAAAAGCAGCAGAAGTACTAAATGATAAAGAAGAGATAAAAGAATTTGCTAAAGAAGTAGCTAAGCATAAAGATGTATTTTTCTTAGGAAGAGGATTCGACTATGCAGTTGCTATGGAAGGTTCTTTAAAACTTAAAGAAATATCTTATATTCATTCAGAGGCGTATGCTGGTGGAGAATTAAAGCATGGTACTATTGCTTTAATTGAAAAGGGAACAATGGTAATAGCTCTCGCAACTCAAAAAGCTTTGTTTGAAAAAATGCTAAGTAATGTAAAAGAAGTAAAAACAAGAGGGGCAAGAGTTATAGCAGTATCAAAAGAAGGTTATGAAGAAATTGAAAAGACAGTGGATGCTACAATATATACTCCAAAAGTAAGTAGTATATTGGCTCCAATTTTATCAGTAATTCCCCTTCAATTACTTGCATATTATGTTGCAGTTGAAAAAGGTGCTGACGTAGATAAACCAAGGAATCTTGCTAAGTCTGTTACTGTGGAATAGAGGATAGTTTGTCTAAATTGACGTTTTTTAACTAAAAAACTAAAAATCGAAATCGACTTTTGAGATTTGAAAATCCTAAAAGTCGATTTTTTATTGAGTAGAAAATTGGGATAATTTTAAAATAAAAAAATAAATAAAGATAGTCTTACTGGTTTATTGAATAGATTACAAATCAAATATTATAAAACGTTGCAAGGGTTACCGTATTCTATTATAATTTAGTATATTATGAAATAATAAAATGGAAATTAAGTAAAACAAGTGAAATATAAAAATAACTATTTTACTATGAATTAAATCAATTAGAAAAAAGGAGAAAAAAATGACGAATTATATTTTATATGTAGTTGCCCTGATGTTGTTACTAATATCTTTTCAAAAAGATAAAGTAAAAACTAAAAAAGCACTTAAAAAAGCTTGGAAGGCTTTTGATAATATTCTTCCGGAATTTTTAGGAGTAATTATGTTAGTGGGGATTTTGATGGCTGTTTTAAATCCAGAAGTTATTTCAAAGTTAATTGGTGAAGAATCAGGATGGTTTGGAGTAATTATTTCAGCTGTGGTGGGTACTATTACTTTGATACCAGGATTTATAGCTTTTCCAACGGCAGCAATGCTTTTAGAAGGAGGGGCAGGATATATGCAAATAGGTGCCTTTGTATCGACACTAATGATGGTTGGAGTTGTAACTGCACCTGTAGAAATAAAGTACTTTGGTAAAAAGATGACTATTATGAGAAATGTTCTTGCTTTTGTATTTTCATTCTTTGTTGCATTTATCATTGGAAAGGTGGCAGGTGTAGTATGAAGCTAATTAAAAGATATAAATTTTTTATAGGTACACTAGCGATTATAGCAATAATAACTATACTAAATATGGAATTAGGATTAAAAGCATTGTCCGTTACAGGGTATAGTTTAAAAGAAATGCTTATGGTAATTCCTCCTGTATTTATACTTTTAGGGCTTTTAGATGTATGGATACCTAGAGAAACTATGGTTAAGTATATGGGGCATGGCTCAGGGATTAAAGGGATAATTTTAGCTTTGGCTTTTGGATCAGCGGCGGCAGGACCGCTTTATGGTGCATTCCCAGTTGCAGCAGTTTTTATAAAGAAAGGTGCTAAATTTAGTAATGTACTTATTTTCATAGGAGCATGGTCAACTACAAAAATACCGATGTTTTTATTCGAGTTATCCGCTTTAGGTACAAGATTCGCACTTACTAGGCTACTTATAGATATACCGGGGATTATTATAATGGCATATATTTTATCTTCATTAATATCAGAGGAAGAAGTTGAGAAAATATATAAGGGAGTAGAGTCTCTATAGATCTACAACTACTTAAAATATATAGTATAAAAAAAGCACTATGAGGTATATATACCTTTTAGTGTTTTTTTTATGAAAGAAGAAAAATAATACTACATAATTTACAAAATATGGTATAATATATTCATGGAAAAATTATTAGTTTGCATTAAGTAGTTGAAAGAAATGTTAACTATACATTGAATACATTTTAAAAAAAGTAGATTTTAAAGGAGCAAAGTAATGGATGATAAAGCAAAAAAATATATAATAATCAGTATTGGTATAGTAGTTCTTTCAGCTCTTTTATTGCCTTGCTTTTCTCCTAAGAGTATTGATGGGGTATATAAATGCAGTTTTGGATTCCCTATAGCTTATTTTTATATAAATACAATGGGAAATAGTTCAATGGTGATACCTATTTTGCTGAGTGATGGCAAAGAGGTTAATTTTAATTTAGTTTGGTTTGCTTTAGATATTGGAATTTATTACTTTGTTTTAAGTAAATGCTCTTCTATTTTTAAAAATAAGAGAATAGGTATAGGTACTTTATCGATAATAGTATTTGTCCTTGCTATATCATTTTTTATAAGTATAGAAGGATATGGAATAATTGGTGTCTACTTCTTATCAAAATTTGGACTTAAACTTAATATAGGAAAAATGATAGGGCTAAACTATTCAACAATATTTCCACTAATATTATTTTTATTATCTTTTTTCTTGGGTAAAAGATATAGAAGAGATTTAGGGGCTGAACTAGGGACAAGCTTATCTGCTTTTATGGGCGTTTTTCTAGGGTTGCTATTGGTAGTTAAAGTAGCTTTTTGAAATAAAGTAATGGCTAAATCTCATAAGATTTATTCTTGGATAAAATCAAGGTTTAATAATTCTATATTATGCGCATCGTATTTAATCATGCCGTTTTTTCTCATTTTATTCAGTTCTCTAGAAAGTGAAGTTCTCTGTATGCCCATTTTTTCAGCGAGTTCTTTTTTACTTAATTCAAGTTTGATTACTGAAGAGTTTTGAATATTATATTCATATTTTAAGAAGTCTATAATACTTTCCCTAATTGATTTAAGTGAAATTGATTTTATTTTTTGTGAAAGAATGGCAGATTTATTTGATATATTATTCAAAAATAAAACTAAAAAATCTTTATTATCACTACATAGATTGAGTATTAGTTCTTTTTTTAAATGAAGTAAAATCACATTTTCTTTTGCAATAATACTCATGGGGTAAATAGGATAATTAGAGAATATTAAATTCCCTCCAAAATCATCTCCCTTTTTAAAATCAGCTATAGTAAGAACATTTCCTTTTTCATCAATCTTTTGTACAATAATGGTGCCCTTTAAAATAATGTCTAAAGTCGTTGAATGTTCCCCTTCAAGTCTTATTAAAGCATTTTTCTTGTAGGATTTTATTTGATAGTACCCTTGAATAAAATATCTCTCGATTTCTTCTTCTGATAAATGATTAAATAATTTATTATTTTTAAGTTCTGATATGTATTTTTCTATTTCCATATAATTTACAGTCCTTTTTTATAAGTAATAATCTACAAGTAAGACTTTCTTATTATTCGGAAGTCTTTTAACTATTTGAAAATTTTCTGACCAAAGGGAAGAAAATTCACATTAATTGTGCAGTGTGCATTGTAAATTGTGCATTGCTTTAAAATTAGTTACCGTGGTAACTGATTTTATCTTCAATTAATTATATTATAAAAGTACAAAATATAAAAGGAGGACAAAAGATGTTAGAAAAAATATTCCAATATTCAATGAAAAAAGAAAAGGCTGTTGAGAGGATTATTGATGATGAAAATGTAAATATTAATCATATGATTTTTAGAAAAGGAGAATCACTACCAGAACATTATTCTAATTCTAATGTTTATATGATAATCACTAATGGAGTTATGAATATTAAATTAAACGATGAGGAATATCACTCTTATGAAAAAGGCAAAATGCTTAATATTCCGTATAATATAAAAATGAATATTACTAATTTGGATGAAGAAATTTTAGAATTCTTCGTAGTTAAATCACCAGCACCTAAATATTATGGAGGTAAGTAAGCATGGATATATTTACAATAGGGCTTTGGGTAGTGACGGGTATTTTGTTTGTTTTTTTTATGATTAAGGATAAAGATAAAACTTTATCTTCGATGAAAATGTCTAAGGGTATGATGAAAAGTATGGTAGGAGAAATTATAGGAATATTATTCTTGATAGGATTAATACTAACATTTGTTCCTCCAGAGAGTATAAAAAATGTTTTAGGAGAATCAAATTTAGTGTTATCAACAATAGCAGCTGCATTTGTGGGTAGTATTACTTTGATACCGGCTTTTCTAGCATTCCCATTGGTAGGGTCTTTAGTCAATGTAGGAGCAAGTATTGTACCAGCAGTTGCATTTTTAACTACACTTACAATGGTTGGGTTTGTAACATTCCCATTAGAAAAGAGGGAGTTTGGATTAAAATTCGCTTTTTATAGAAACTTATTTAGTTTTATATTTGCAATTATTATTGCAATATCTATGGGGGTGTTCATTTGAAAATCGTAAATTTATTTAAAAAAAATATTTTGTTAGCTTTTGTTATTTTAATTTATATAGTGCTATTTATATTTGCTCAAGATAAGGCTATTTCATCTGTAGATAATAGTATGTATTATGTTATTGAAATGTTGCAAATTATGCCAGTTATTTTTCTTTTGACGGCTATTTTAGATGCTTGGGTTCCGAAAGATGCTATTGTAAAGAATTTAGGAAAAGATTCAGGAACCAAAGGTATATTGTTGTCTTTTGTCTTTGGTAGTATTTCAGCTGGACCTATATATGCAGCATTTCTAGTGTGTAAAATGCTTCTAAATAAAGGAGCTAGTGTTAAAAATATTGTTGTTATTTTAAGTGCATGGGCAGTAATTAAAGTTCCTATGTTAGCTAATGAAGCTAAATTTCTTGGTGTACATTTTATGAGTATAAGATGGATTTTGACAGTAATATCCATAGTAATTATTGCTTATCTTGTATCTTTGATTGTTAAAAGAGAAGATGTAAAAATTGAAGAAGTTAAAGAATTAAGTGAGGTTAAAAAGATTAGCATATTAACGGAAGCTTGTATGGGGTGTGGACTTTGTGCAAAGAGCATGCCAGAATATTTTCAAATAAATAATAGAAAAGCTGAAGTAACAAATAAGGTATTGAAAGTGGAAGATTTGGACAAATTAAAAGAAGTAAGTGAAAAATGTCCTGCTAAGGTTATTAGATTGGATTAAGATTTTGTTAAAACTGTTATTTACATTCAGATATAGTATAATGAATTAACTATAATCGACATTTTTCAAAAGAGATGGGATGTTTTAATTTTGTAAACATCTCATCTCTTTATTTATATGTATTTAGAATTTTAACTAAAAGGATGACATAAAACCTACATATGAATTCCATATATTTAATAATATAATTACAATTAATGTAATATTAAATACTTTAAGTATATCCTTATTATCTATTTTTTTATTTAGTTTTGCACCAAGTAGTCCACCTATTATCCCGCCTGGAACCATAAAACAGAGCATTTCAAGATTATAAAAACTAAAACCGGTGGTAAAAGTGATGGTTAAGAGTTTTGAAGCTTGAGAAAATAGTATAATTAAAATAGAGTGTATAGCAGCTTCTTTTGTATCCATACTAAAGAAAATTGCTAGTATTGCTACATTAATAGGACCTCCACCAATACCTAAAAATGATGCTATAGTTCCTAATAAGAAACCTATGAAAAATATAAAAAAACTATTATGTATATCGAATTTTGGTAGTTTTTCTTTTAAATTGATATAAATAAATACAAAAATCATTAATAAGGCTAAGATTACTGCTTGTATAGTTTTAGCTAAACTTTCGTTTTGTAAAACAAAGAGAAAATTTGAAAAAAGAGATTTACCAAGTATCCCTCCTAATATAGAACCAAAAGAAATTATTAGTGTGGTTTTACCTTTGAATTTTACTCCATTACGAAACTGTTTGTAAGTAGAAACTATGGCCATAGAAAAAACGGTAAAAGATGATAAGACACTTATAGTTGCAAGATCATAATGGCCTAATGCATCAAGAACTGGTTTTATTATAACACCACCACCAAGTCCGGCCATAGAACCGACAACTGTGGCTATAAATCCAATAAG
Organism: Clostridium sp. DL1XJH146; assembly: GCF_054819755.1. NCBI lineage: Bacteria > Bacillati > Bacillota > Clostridia > Eubacteriales > Clostridiaceae > Clostridium > Clostridium sp. DL1XJH146. Next base: position 10,481 of record NZ_JBTVVN010000016.1, on the reverse strand, counting down.
AAAATAAACTAAAAACATTTTAAAAGCCTCCTAAAAACCTTTCTTATTTCTTTGATATTATATAATAATCCCAAAAACATTTATTCTAATACTATATCAAATTTAAGACGAATTCAAGTTTGATTATATTTCATAAGAGACTATTATGAGATAACTTATATTAGATAAAGTGAAAACAATATGGAGAATTTCATAATTAATAATATTGACAAATAGATAGATGATAATGTATGATTAAATTAAAGTCAACGTTAACTTAAAAATGTATTAGAAAATTGTAAGGGAGGAAGTAATTTAGTGGATAAACTAAAAAGTGCAGTTATAAAAGAAGTAAACGAACACATTTTACCATTTTGGGAAAAATTAAAAGATGAGAAAAATGGAGGCTTTTATGGTTCGGTTGATTTTGGCATAAATATTATTAAACAAGGGGATAAAGGAGGTATAGCTGCAGCTAGATTTCTTTGGTCGTTTTCAGCTGCTTATCGAGTACTTAAAAAAGAAGAATATTTAGAATGTGCACATCATGCGTATGATTTTTTGTGTAATAAAATTATAGATGAAAAATATAAAGGATTATACTGGATGGTTGATGCTGAAGGAAATCCGATAGATGAAAGAAAACATATATATACACAAGCTTTTGGAATATACGCTTTAAGTGAATATTATAGAGTAACAAATAAAGTAGAAGCTTTAGAATTGGCAAAAGAATTGTATAGATTAATTGAGGATAAAGGATTTAATCAAGATATAAATTCTTATAAAGAAGAGTTTAATCGTCAGTGGGTTGAAGTATCAAATGAAATGCTGAGTGAAAATGGTGTGCTAGCTAAAATTACTACCAATACTCATTTGCATATATTAGAGGCCTACACTAATTTATATCGTGTTTGGCCTTCACAGGAATTAAAAGAACGTCTTACGAATTTAGTGTATATTTTTTATAATGAGATTTTTAATCAAGATAGTAAATGGTTAAAAATATTTTTCGATAATAAATGGCAATCGATAATTGAGTTAAAATCTTTTGGACATGATATAGAAGCTAGTTGGTTAATTGATGATGCATTAAAAATATTAGGATTACAAGATCCTAAACTTGTACGTATGGTAATAGACATTGCTTATAATGTTTCCGAGAATGCAATACAAAAGGATGGGTCTTTAGTTAATGAGCAAGAAGGAGATATAATTGATTATACAAGGGTTTGGTGGGTTCAAGCTGAAGCAATGGTAGGATTTTTAAATGCCTATGAACATACAAGAGATAATAAGTTTTTAGATAGAGTAAAGGGTTTATGGAATTATACTAAGAATAATATTATAGATTCAAGGCAAGGTGGAGAGTGGTATTGGTCTGTTGAAGATAGTGGGAAAGTAACTAAAAGAAATATTGCAGAACCATGGAAAACACCTTATCATAACACAAGATTTTGTCTAGAATTTATAGAAAGGATGGATGGATGATGATACATAAAAAATATTTTGAGTTAAAAGAAAAACAAGATACTTTTTTAAATAGAAAAAATGAGATAAATGAAGAGTTTTACAATGGACTATATAATAGATACAAATATCCTGTTATAACAAGACATCATGTACCACTTCACTGGAGATTTGATTTGAATAAAGAAACTAATCCATATTTTATGGAACGATTAGGGGTAAATGCGACTTTGAACGCAGGAGCTATTTATTTGGAAGGTAAATATTATTTAGTAGTTAGGGTTGAGGGTCTAGATAGAAAGTCTTTTTTTGCCCTAGCTCAAAGTGATAATGGTATAGATAGTTTTAGGTTTATTAATGAGCCGATAGTGTGGGAAGATATATATAAAGAAGAAACTAATATATATGATATGAGATTGGTAAAACATGAAGATGGGTGGATTTATGGTGTTTATTGTTCAGAAAGTAAAGATAAAGAAACTCCTATAAATGATACTTCTACGGCAGTTGCACAAGCGGGATTAGTTAGGACTAGGGATTTAAAAAAATGGACTAGGCTTCCTAATATCAAAACTGCTTCGCCACAACAACGTAATGTTGTTCTACATCCTGAGTTTGTTGAGGGCAAGTATGCATTTTATACTAGGCCACAGGATGGATTTATTTCTACAGGAAGTGGTGGAGGAATTGCATTTGGATTATGTGATGATATATTAAATCCCGTAATTGAAGCAGAGAAGGTTATAGATGGTAGAAGGTATCATACAATTTATGAAGTGAAAAATGGGCAAGGACCAGCGCCTATTAAAACAGCAAAGGGTTGGATTCATATAGCTCATGGTGTTCGCAATACTGCTGCTGGACTAAGATATGTATTATATGCATTCGCTACTAGTATAGAGGAACCTACAAAGTTAATAGCAAAACCAGGAGGTCATTTTATTGCGCCTTATGATGATGAGAGAATAGGAGATGTATCAAATGTTATTTTCTCTAATGGTGTTATAGTAAATGAAGATGAAGAAGTGTTTATATACTATGCATCATCTGATACAAGAATGCATGTAGCAACAACAACTGTAGATAAGTTAGTTGATTACGTTTTTAATACGCCGGAAGATAAATACAGGTCTTTAGATTGTGCTAAGCAGAGAGCAAATTTAATAAGAAATAACGTAAATTTACTTAAAAAATAGTTTTTATTAAGTAAATATGTTATTATTGTGTTTAGAGGTGAGATTGTGAAAAATAATATTACAATGAAAGATATTGCAGAAAAACTAGGAGTAAGCAATGTTACAATATCAAAAGCATTAAATGATAAAGATGGTGTTAGTGATGAACTTAAGGAGAAAATAAAAAATTTAGCAGAAGATATGGGCTATAGAGTGAATACTGTAGCTAAATCTATGAAAGAAGGTATTTCATATAATATAGGAGTTATTCTTGCTGAGCGGTTTACAGGTGAAATGAATTCGTTTTATTTGGAATTTTACAAACATATAGCTAGTACTCTTGAAAAATATAACTATTACGGTATTTTGCAAATTATAAATGATAAGGATGAACAAGAACTTAATCTACCAAGAATATATTATGAACGAAAAGTCGATGGATTTATAGTATTAGGGCAAGTTAGCAAGGAATATGTTGATACTCTGCAAAAAATAGATATTCCAGTAGTGTGTTTAGATTTTTATGATGAGCATAATAGGATAGATACCGTAATAACTGACAGTTTTTATAGCACATATGAGATAACTAATTATCTAATAAAGAATGGGCATCGTGATATTGCATATATAGGAAATATATATGCTACTAGTAGTATACAAGATAGATTTTTAGGATATTATAAATCATTATTAGAACATAGAATAGAATTAAAAGATGAATACGTAATAAAAGACCGTGATGAAAAAGGAGCTTTTATCGAATTGGATATGCCAGAAAAGATGCCTACGGCTTTTGTTTGCAATTGTGATAAAATAGCGTATCAACTTATAAAAAGGTTGAAAAATGAAGGGTATAATATACCAGGTGATATATCTGTGGTTGGGTTTGATAATGATATATATTCAACTATATCAGAACCACAAATCACTACTGTAGAAGTTGATATAGAAACTATGTCTGAAACGGTAGTAAAAGCAATTATTAGTAAAGTTAAAAATGACGACGTTAAATATGGGCGTGTTCTAATAAAGGGTAATATAATATATAGGGATTCTGTTGCGTCTTTGAAGCAAGGTAATTAATTTTACCTTGTTTTTTTCTAAGTAAATAATTATGAACAATTAAAATGCTAAAACGGGTACTACTTCACAGTATAAATTTTTTTTCGAAAGGGTATAAAAAAATAGAAAAAGTTATAATATGAGTTTTTTAGGTGTTTTGAAGAATTTTTATTTTTTTATTTAAAATATTTTGATATCTTATTATTTAGCTACACGTTAACTTAAAAAAACAATGAAAATAGAATCCCACATTTATAGGTATGTTCACGTTTACAGCTATTAATAAGTTTTATTGTAACGTTTAAATATAGAAATATTGTAATAAGGATTACCTTAAATTTACTTAAAAATAGGTTGACAAAAAATATGTAAAGGTTTATAATTCAATTATAAAGTTAACGATTAAGTTAATAAATTTTAGGGGGTTGAAAATATGAAAATGAAAAAATTAGTTCCACTTATCATGAGTACAGCTTTATTAGTTTCAATGTTGGCTGGTTGCACAGGTAATAATTCAAGTAATAACAACTCAGTTTCAAACAATGGAGGAGAAAAGGCTGCTGAAGAGACAATTAGTGGTGAAATTACAGTTCTTACGAATCGTACTGATCTTGTAGATACAACCTTTAACGAGTACAAAACAAAATTCAATGAAAAGTATCCTGATGTAAAAGTAAATTTTGAAGCAATAACAGATTATGAAGGTCAAGTAAAAACTCGTATGAACACAACAGATTATGGGGATGTTTTACTTATACCAAATGATTTAAACTTAACTGAATTACCTGATTTCTTTGAATCATTAGGAACAATAGAGGACTTAAGTGAAAAATACTTGTTTACTGACGAAAAAGCGATAAATGGAGAAGTTTATGGTATTCCAACTTTTGCCAACGCGCAAGGTATAATTTATAATAAAAAAGTGTTTGAAGAAGCTGGCGTAGACAAAGTTCCTGCGACACCAGAAGAATTCATAGATGCAATGAAAAAAATTAAAGAAAATACGGATGTTGTTGCACCATACTATACAAACTTTGCCGCTGGATGGCCATTAACTCAATGGGAGCCAAATAGAACTTCTATTGCTGGAGATCCTGAATATGTAAATACATTAGCACATACTGATACACCATTTGATGAAGGAACACCTCACTATATTTTATATAAATTAATGTACGATTTAGTTAGTGAAGGATTAATTGAAGAAGATCCACTAACTACAGATTGGGAATCTTCAAAGCAAATGATTGCTGATGGTGATATTGCAGCGATGGTATTAGGTTCTTGGGCAATAGTACAAATGAAAGATCTTGCTGAAAATCCTGATGATATTGGATACATGCCATTTCCATATACTAATGAAGACGGAAATATTTATTGTAATAGTGGTGGAGACTACAAAATAGGGATTAACAAAAACAGCGAAAATAAAGAGGCTGCAAGAGCTTGGCTAGATTTCTTTGTGGATGAATGTGAATTTGCTGAATCTCAAGAAGCTATTTCACCATTAAAAGGTTCACCAATGCCTTCATCATTAGCAGCATTCGATGAACTTGGTGTTAAATTAATTGCGAAAGCACCTGCTCCAGAAGGTGAAGAAGGTTGGGTAGAAGATATAGACAATGAATCTGAAGTGGGTTTATGGGCAGATAACTTCAAAAAAAGAATTATTGAAGCAGGATTAGGAAATACAGACGAATCTTTCGAAGATATAATGAGTGATTTGAATACTAAATGGGCAGATGCAAGAGCTAAAGTTGTAAAATAAATTATAATTATGTTATTTAATTAAAAAAATTAGGACATACCTTATGAGGGACTGTGTTGGTAAATGTTGTTATATAAAAATCAGCAATTAATAACACGGTCCTGAATTTTAGTGAGGAGGAGTAGATATGAGTATGATTAACTTTAAACTCTCAAATTTGAGTTATAAAAAGCAAAGAATAATAATTATAGCAGCATTTTTGATAATACCATTATTTCTATTATTGACCTTTTCTTTTTGGCCACTTGAAAAGATGATAGTTTATAGTTTTTATGATTGGAATGGGTTTAGTAAAAATAAAGAATTTGTAGGATTTGAAAATTATATAACAGTATTTACTAGACCGGAGTATTTTTCGGTTTTTAAGGTTAGTTTGTATTATTTAGTTGGTTCATTTGTGCAGATGGCTTTAGCATTATATTTTGCAACAATTCTGAGTGCAAAAGTAAGAGGTAAAAATATATTTAAAGCAATTTTATTTTTTCCCTACCTATTAAATGGTGTTGCAGTTGGATTTGTTTTCTTGTTTTTTTTCAAACCTACAGGAACACTTGATACAGTAATGAATCTAATGGGTTTAGGAGCTTTTACTCAAAAATGGTTAGGAAACCCTGATTTAATAAATATATCATTGGCAGGTGCTTCTATATGGAGGTATATTGGGTTCAATTTTATTATTTTTCTAGGAGCTATTCAATCAATACCTGGAAGCATATATGAAGCTGCTGAAATTGATGGAGCAAGTAAATGGCATCAATTTAAATATATTATTTTCCCTAGTATAAAAAGAATAATTGAGTTGAATTTAATTCTAGCAATAAAGGGAGCACTTTCTGTATTTGAAATACCATTTATTATGACAGATGGAGCAAATGGGAGTAAAACTTTTGTAATTCAAACACTAGATACTGCATTTGAATTTGGCAAATTCGGATTAGCATCTGCTATGGCAGTAGTGCTGTTGATTATAGTAATTATAACTGCTATTATACAAAAAAAATTCTTTAGAGATAAGGAGGCATAATAATGAATAGGATAAAGTACTTTATTGGTGATTTATTAAAATATTTATCTCTTTTTATTGGTGCATTTATAGCTTTAGTACCTATTGCTGTTATTTTTATAGCTTCTTTTAAGACCGGTGAAGAATATAAAATAACAAGTCCTTTAACGTTGCCAAGTAGTTTTTTAAACATTGAAAATTTTAGAAGAGCATTTGTTGAAGGAAAGATGTTTCTTGGTTTTATGAATACTATATTTATTTTAGTAATTTCTATAGGGGGAGCAATACTTTTGGGTACAATGGTTGCTTATGTATTAAATAGATTTAAATTTAGAGGTAGCAAATTTATTATGAGTTTGTACTTACTTGCTACTTTGATACCTGCGGTAACAACGCAAGTTGCTACTTTTCAAATAATAAATATGTTTAATCTTTACAATACACGGTTTGCTGCAATCATACTTTATATGGGCACTGATATTATTGCGGTGTATATATTCTTGCAATTTTTAGATGGAATTCCAATTTCTCTTGATGAATCAGCAATGCTAGATGGAGCATCATACTTTACAATATACAGTAAGATAATCCTACCATTATTAAAGCCTGCAATTGCAACGGTGTTAATAATTAAAGGAGTGTCTATATATAATGACTTTTATACACCATTTTTATATATGCCTAAAGATGGTCTTCAAGTTATTTCAACGGCATTATTTAAATTTAAAGGGCCTTATGGATCACAATGGGAAGTTATTTGTGCAGCTATAATTATTGCAATAATACCTACACTAGCTATTTTCTTATCATTGCAAAAATATATCTATAATGGTTTTACACAAGGATCTGTTAAATAATATTAGAAATAAAAATGAAAAAAATCTCGTAATGTGAGAATTATATTTAATAGCCGATGGGAAAAGATGAAAGGAGAATATAAATTATGAGTACAGTAAAAATAGTTGGAGATAATGTTTCTAATATGCCTTGGGAAAAAAAGCCAGAAGGAATAAATGCACCAGTTTGGAGATATTCTGGTAACCCTATTACAAAAAGGAATCCTGTAAAAGGAATTACAAGAATATTTAATAGTGCAGTAGTACCATATGAAGGTAAATTTATAGGTGTATTTAGAGCAGAAACGATAACAGGGAGACCGCATTTACATTTAGGGTATAGTGATGATGCAATTAAATGGGATATAAATGAAGAAAGAATAGATTTTGTAGATGAAGATGGTAATGATTTTCAGCCTAAATATGCTTATGATCCTCGATTAGTTAAAGTAGAGGATACTTATTATATTATTTGGTGTACTGATTTTTTTGGGGCTTCCTTAGGAATAGCTAAAACAACTGATTTTGAATCTTTTGTAAGACTTGAAAACCCGTTTTTACCATTTAATAGAAACGGGGTTTTATTCCCTAAGAAAATTAATGGTAATTTTGCGCTACTATCTCGTCCTAGTGATAGTGGACACACACCGTTTGGAGATGTTTTTTTAAGTGAAAGTCCAGATTTAAAATACTGGGGTAAACATAGACATGTTATGAGTAAAGGTGGGCAAGGCTGGTGGCAGGCATTAAAAATTGGTGGCGGTCCAGCACCGATAGAAACAACTGAAGGATGGCTTATGTTTTATCATGGAGTAACAGGTACTTGTAATGGTTATGTTTATAGTATGGGTGCAGTTATTTTAGATAAAGATGAACCATCAAAAGTAAAATACAGAAGTAAAAATTATGTATTAACACCTGAAGAGTGGTATGAAGAAAGAGGCTTTGTTTCTAATGTAATTTTCCCATGTGCAACACTTAATGATGCAGAGACAGGAAGAATTACAATATATTATGGCGCTGCTGATACATATGTTGGTGTAGCATTCACAACAGTAGAAGAAATAGTAGCATATGTTATAGAAAATAATGAGGTTGTAGGTGAGGATACAAGTATTGGTAAAATATAATGAATAAAAAGTGATTTTGATAATGTGAATATATAAAATCAAGGTAAATCTTAATAGAGTACCTTGATTTTGATTTATATGCATTAGTAAAATGAATATACAAGGAGAAAATAATATGGATTATATTAAAGGAATTACTTTTGGGTGGGGTTGTAGAAGAGGAGAATTTCAAAAAAAAGGGGTTAAACAGTCTTTAGTATTGCTAAAAGAAAGAACTAATTGTAATTATATTATTATAGCTATTGCTGCGCTTCAAGATACTGCACACTCAGTAGATATTGATTATAAAGGTGAACATATTGTCGGAGATTTGGAATTAATTGAAATGATTAATTATGCTAAATCTATGGGTTTGAAAGTTATATTAAAACCAACAGTTAATGTAAAAAATGGTATATGGAGAGCGCACATTAACTTTTTTGATATAGATGTACCATTTGAACCTAAATGGAGTGAATGGTTTAAAAGCTATACAGAATATCAGCTTCATTATGCTAAGATAGCTGAAAAAACTAACTGTGAAATGGTTATAGTTGGTTGTGAAATGGTACAAACAACAAGGCGTGAAAGTGAATGGAGAAAATTAATAAAAGATGTTAGAAAAATTTATAAAGGCTTAGTTAGTTACAATTGTGATAAATATCAAGAAAACACTGTTAATTGGTGGGATGAAGTTGATGTAATTTCATCCAGTGGATATTATCCAATTAGTGATTGGGATACACAGTTAGAGAGGATAAAAAAAGTTGTTAATGAATATAAAAAACCATTCTTTTTTGCAGAGGCTGGATGTCAAAGTAAATCTGGAGCAAGTAAAATACCTAATAAATGGGATTTAGAAGGAGAAATAGATTTTAAGGAACAAGAAGATTATTATAAAGTTATGTTTGAGAAAGTTAATAATGAGAAGTGGATAAATGGTTTTGGATTATGGGAATGGCCGGGGATTATATATAGTGAGAATAATGCCCACAAAAACAAATGTTATTCAATATATGGGAAACCAGCAGAGAAAATAGTAAGAGAATTTTATTTAGACAGGAAAGGGAGTAATTATGATAACAAGTAGAAGACCTAATATACTTATTTTGTATACAGACCAGCAAAGACAAGACACATTAGGTTGCTATGGTAATAAATACGCAGTTACACCTAATTTAGATAAGTTAGCGGAGAAGGGAGCTAAATTTAACAACTATTTTGTTCAGAATCCTGTGTGCATGCCTAGCAGAATGTCATTTTTAACAGGAAGGTATTGTAGTTCTATAGGTATAGGAACTAATGGTGTTCCTTTGGACGAAAATGCGTGTACAGTAAATAGAATAGTAAAATCTTATGGCTATAATACAGCTCAAATAGGTAAGCTACATTTCCAACCACATAGTAGGCGTGATCATAAAGATCCACATCCTCTTTATGGTTTTGATACATTTATTTTATCAGATGAACCAGGTTGTTATGATGATGCATATATAAAATGGGTAGAAAATATTGATCATGACATGGTTGATAAAGTAAGAACTTCACTACCACCTGCTGCAGTAGAATTTGGAGCAAAAGTCTTTTCACATATTCCAAGAGAAACTCATGAACCATATGTTTTTGGGGGAAGAAAAGAATATACACATAGTAGTTTCGTTGCTTCAGAGATGTGTAATTTTTTGAGAAGTACTGATAAGAATAAGCCTTTCTTTGCTATAGCAGGATTTTATGCTCCGCATACTCCTATTAATCCACCACAATGTTATATTGATTTAATTGAAAAAAACAAACTTGATTTGCCATTAGTAGGCAAAGATGAGAAAGTTATGGAAATATTAAAAGACTTAAGTAATGATGATTGGAAAGAAATTAGAGCATATTATTTGGCTCTAGTATCTCACGTAGATGATTGTGTTGGAGAAATAATAAAAACGTTAGAGGAAGAGAAACTAAGTGATAATACACTAGTAATATTTACTAGTGACCATGGTGAGTATCTCATAGCCATCAACCTAACAGAACCAATTTATGTAAAATAACAAATCTAGATGTTACCTATTAGATTACAATAAAAAA